>CALCGM010000638.1 GCA_937900985.1 uncultured Planctomycetaceae bacterium
GCAGTGCGGCACCCTGCTGGCGGGAGAGCACGCCGCTGGCGAGCTGCATCACAGCTCGTTTGTGGCTGGCGATGCCGTGCGGTGTGCCGGAATGATTCGTGTTTCCGGCGGAAAGGTTGACATGATTTCGTCCAACAGCGGCCATTACCGGCCGTCGGAGGGCAACCTGCGGCAGCTCGCTTCATGGCTCAACGATCGACGCGTGTTTACCGCTTTTGCCTACGCGCGGTTTTTTCGCGACGGTGCGCTTGTCGACGAAGAGATCCCTGTCTTTCTCGGGATTGGTGTAGGAGCGGGAAGGTTTTCCAAACCCAATCAGGTCGCGCCGGCCCTCGACTCGCTTGGCCAACTCGTGGCAACCGCCGTCACTCGCTACAACGCATCAGGGACGCAGATCAGGGCCTTCAGCTTTATGCGGAGCTTAACGAAGTCGACCGAATCAACAACGGCCGTGGCGTATCTGCAAAACGAGTTTCCCAACGACATTAAGACCGCCAAGCTCAACACCTCAGAAGAGAACTGGTGGAGCGTTCCGGTGAACGTCATTGAATCACTGCTGGGAGTCGCCGGGAGCAGTTCGTTTGCGAAAATCCAGAGCGACGCCCAGAAGCTGAGCCCTGTGATCGGCCGGTCCAATCCGAGGTTTTCCAGTGGCATCGGGAGGCTGGTGCCTCTGAAAAACCCCTCCACGCTGCATTCGATCCTCTCGGAGGAGTGGCAGAAGTGGAAGCGGCCGCAGCCGGTGGGCCTGCCGGTCAGCGGGAGCCCTCGGTCGTCGAGGTGACGTGCCCGCAGCAACGCCACAAGGCCGCCCTGCACACGCGGTGCAGGACGGCCTTGCTGGGATGGTGCACAGAGTTTGGCGGGGGGGGCGAGGAGCGGGGTCGCGAACATCGACCACCGCCGGATCCGCCACCTCGCCTACACCCGGTGGATCTCGTAGCCGGCTCGCGGGGTGCGGGAGGCCATGGAGGCTGCCTGCTCGTCGCCGGTGATCTGCTCAGTCGCCGGATCCCAGTGGATCGTGCGGCCCAGGCGAGCGGCGATCGCCGTCAGGTGGCAGGTGTTCATGGCGATCACGTGGCTGTAGACATCGGAGACGGGCAGGCCGCCCTCGCGGATACAGCGGTAGAAGTTGTTCTTGTGGCCCTCAAAGGGCTTGCCCTTGTAGAGGGCGGCCACGTCGTCATCGCCGTAGGCATCCTTGTCCCAGCCCTCTTCGATCGGCGTGCCGGTGATCTTGCCACGGTTGACGAAGAGCTTGCCCTTCTCGCCCTCAAAGAGAATCCCGTTGTCGCCACGGCTGGTGACGTTCATCTCCACGCCGCTGCCAAACGTGCACTTCACGGCGAAGTCGTGGGAGGTGTTGTAGGAGTCGTCTTGCGTGGGGAAGCCGTCTTTGAAGGGCACCGGATGCTTGGCGTCGGTGCCGTCGATCGTCAGCGGCCCCTTGCCGAGGGCATCCTCCTGCAGGGCCCACTGGGCGATATCGACGTGGTGTGCGCCCCAGTCGGTGAACTTGCCGCCGGAATACTCATACCACCAGCGGAACTCATAGTGGCACCGCTTCTCGCGGTAGGGCACCTCGGGAGCCTGCCCGAGCCACATCTCCCAGTCGAGTTCCTTGGGCGGCTCGACCACCGGGAAGGGCCCGCCAGTGGGGCTGCCGTTGATGCCCACGGTGACTTTTTGAATGGAGCCGAGCAGGCCCTTGTGCACGATGTTGACCGCGCGGAGAAAGCGGTCGCGGTCGCTCCGCTGCTGGGTGCCGATGAAAAACACCTGCTCGGGATACTTTTCGGCAGCGGCCCGCACGAGCTGGTTTTCTTCAAGCGTCAGCGAGAGCGGCTTCTGGCAGAAGACATGCTTGCCCGCCTCGAGGGCTTCCACGGCGATCTTCACATGCCAGTGGTCTGTCGTGACGATGCTCACGACGTCGATATCGTCGCGGTCGAGCACATGGCGGTAGTCGCCATACATGTCGGCCTTGCCCTTGCCGATGCGGTCGTGGTTTTTTGCCCGCTCGGCATGGCGGCTGTCGACATCGCACACGGCGACGACGTCGCCAAAGCCGGCATGGCCCTGGGCATCGCCCGTGCCCATGCTGCCCACGCCGATGCAGCCGATCACCGGCCGGTCGGTGGCAGCCTGGTTGGCAAACGCCTTCTGCGTCCAGGGAAAGGCCACCGGAATGCCGGCCACCGCACCGGCAGCCACAGAACTCCCCAGAAACTGCCGACGCCCCAGGACGTTCTGCTGCGATGCGTGGGTGGCGGATGTGGCGTGTGGCGTTGTCATGACAGATGTTCTCTCGTGAAGTGTTGGTGACTTCCCCCGACGCTTGCGTCGGCCCCGGACTCTCAACAGCGGAGTGTACCCACCACGACTGGCGGCAGCCATATCGCATCAGGGAGCGTTGCTGGTCAGGAGGCCGGCCGGGCGATCTCCCCGCAGCCGCGTTTTTCGCCCACTGGCCTGACCGAGCGGGTCAGGTCCGCCGCGGGCGGAAGATCGACAGGCTCCACCTGACCACCGTGGCCCGCGTGGCCAACCGCACGGCGAGGGTTACGAAATAGTTGGTCCAGCCGGAAACCACTGAGGGCCGACCGGCGTCGAAGGCCTTCAGCCCGGTGCGAACGACCGCCGTCACGTCCTGCCCACGCTTCCGCTCGGCCCAGCCGGGAACGCCGGAACGGTCGAAAAACTCGGTCCGTGTGGTGCCCGGGCAGAGAGTCGTCACGGTGACGCCGCGGGGCTGCAGTTCTGCCCACAGGCCCTCGCTGAAGTGCAGCACGTAGGCCTTGCTCGCCGCGTAGGCGGCCATGTAGGCCACGGGCTGAAACGACACGACCGACCCGATGTTGATGATGCCCCCGTGCCCGCGCTGCACCATCTCTTTCGCCACCAGGAGCGTCAACTCAGTCAGGCTCGTGATGTTGACCTGGAGCAACTCCAGGGCCCGCCCGACGTCGGTCTCCTCCAGCACCGTCACCATTCCAAACCCCGCGTTGTTGACCAGCAGCTCCAGCTCGATGCCGCGCCGAGAGACTTCCGCCAGCAGCTCCCGGCCCGCATGCGGCTGAGCCAGGTCGGCCGACACGATCTCACAGCGGATGCCGTGGGCGGCCTCAAGCTCCCGGGCAAGGGCCCCAAGGCGATCCTCCCGACGGGCCACCAGGACGCAGTGCATGCCCCGGGCGGCCAGCTGTCGGGCGAACTCCGCCCCGATCCCCGATGAGGCCCCGGTCACAAGACCCCAGTGGCTGGCGTAGGCACGCAACACGATGAAAGCCTCGCGACGGGGCCGGTGGGCGTGAACCTCGCTCTCCACACCAGGAGCGGCTGACGGGCGATTGCCAGCCGCACCACGATAGTCGAGGCCATGACCGCTCGCCTACACGGGCGTCGCCCGGCGGTGACGTGAAAACTGAGCGAAACCACGCGCAGTGGCATCTCACCCAACGCAGAGTGTACGCCCGAACAGTTTTCAGGAGAGTCCGGACAATGGCACTTCCGCAGGCATCGCCCGACTGATGAGCGGCTCGTGAGCTGAGTGCCCGTCGCCTAGAGCCGAACGTGCGGTTCACGCCCGATGGCAAGTGGATCGTGTTTCGCTCCAACATGCACGGCGCTTCGCACGTGTATGCGGTTCGCGTGGCACGCGAGGCCGACGTGGGCCACTCGGCCAACTGACGGCCCGCCCTGTGCTCAGGGAGCCGTCGCCGCCCGCTGACGGCAGCGCTGCAGGCCCTCCCCCTCGATCAGTTCCACGCGGTCGTCGTCGGCCAGAATGCCGGCCTCCGCCATCTGGTGATAGTCGTCGACGGTGAGTCGGTGCCGTCGCAGGACGTCAATCGGCATCGTGGCCATGGGGTGGCCTCCGCGGGCTTCAGGAGTCAGCCGTGGTTGAGCCGGGGACGATCGGCTCGACACTGGCGACGTGGAACAGGGGGCAGATGTCAAACTCCGACGGCTCGCCGTCCTGAATGTTGACGCCTATGAGGATGTCGTTTTTCAGAACCATCGCCATCTCGGGATGGCGGACCTCGTAGCTCTTGCCGCTCGACATCACCAGGCGAAATGGCTGAAACGGCTGCCGGCGGAGAAGATTGCGATACGCGTCAGTCGTCATGATCTGGCTCCTCATTCGTGCGCGATACTTTTTGAGAGTGTACGGGCGTGCACTTTTTCTGTCAACCCTCAGGCGGCGTGCAACTCCACGAAGTCTCCCTGATCTGTCGCGATCTTCCGTTACGTGTGAGTGTTGAGCCGGATTCGCACCAGCAGGTCGT
>CALCGM010000639.1 GCA_937900985.1 uncultured Planctomycetaceae bacterium
CGGAGGCACCTCGGCAGAGCCGAGGCCGCTCCGCGGCCCGAAAACCCGACCCGTTTAATGCGTTCGCCACCGAAAACCCGACCCGTTCAATACGCGTGCCTACTCGCGGCTGCCTTCGCTCGGCGCGTCGAGGAGGGGGTTGAACGCCTGACTCACGGGCTTGCGGTCAGAATTCGCAGGCGGGCCGTTGGCTGCCGCTGGTACGGCGGGCTCTGTGGCAGCCGCTGGCGGGGCGGCATTGCCGGCTTGCATACGGGCGGCGGGGCGGGGCATGACGGGGATGCCGCCGGCGTCGGCTCCGGGCTCGGTGCCCGTGTCGATCAGCATGTAGCCTGCCCAGAAGAAAGGATGGCGGGCGTCTTCAAGGACGTTGTTGCCAGCGAGCTTCAGCCGCGGCTCATAGGGCATCCGCAGCGGCTCGGGGCTCACCAGATCGACCGCTCGCCGCCAGCTCTCCGCCGGCCCATCACCCGCCTCGCCCGGCCCCACGCAATCCCGCACAAACTCCCGCATCAGCTCGGCAGCGGTGTAGCCGCCGGTCCGCCAGCGGCTGATCACCGCCGTGCGAGCGCCCGCCGCCAGCGCCGCCATCGACGCCTCAAACAGTTCTTCACCCGGGTTTGCCGGCAGCTTGCTCGGCGTGTTGACCGACGCGGCGGCTGACTGAAAGCCCGCCAGCACCACCAGCCCCGGCCGCTTCCGCGGCGGCGCAAGCCACTCATCAAAGCTCATCCCTCGCTGCGAGCCCTCCCCGGGAATCATCGCCGCCCCAGAGGCGGTGGCCGTGGGCGGCAGCTCATCGAGCACCACCAGCGTGTCGACCAGCGACGCCGGCAAGGGCAGCGGCACTGCATCCCGGCCCAAGCCCGCCGAGAGCACCACCGCCTTCTCCATGGCCGCGGTGATCTCACCCGCCGCCGCCGCCACAACTTCCGGCCGGTCGCCGCGGTAGAGGTGGCCGGCATGCACGCCCACCACCCCTTCCCGCCGCAGCGGTGGCCCATGCTCCACCGCCAAGCTCCGCGTGGGGGCATACCGCACCCGGCAGACATCTCGCAGCAGCTGCCGCGAGTCGGTATCCACCTGATCGCTTCGGCCGTCGCGAGCAACCGCCGCCACGTTGCTCCCCACCGGCAGCAGCTCAAACGGCACATACCACAGCAGCCCATCCGGCACGATCACCAGCTCGTCGATGTCGCGGCTGAGATCCACCCGGGCGTTGGCAAACAAAACCCGCTCGAGCCGGCCCGCAGCCTCTCGCCACGACTCCTCGGCCAAGCGGTCGGTGCCCACCACATTGTTGAAGTCGTAGACCGCCATGCCCCGCATCAGATCGGTGACGGCGGTCGCAAGCCCCGCGAGGTCGGTGACCTGCCAGCTGGTCAGCCGCTCATGGCCCTCCAGGCAGCCGGAAAGCCCGCCGGGCGTTTGATGAAACGAGAGCACGAGCGTTCCCGGGCTCAGCCGCGAGCGGATCTCCGGAACGTCGTAGAGCGGTGGAAACGCAAGCGGCGTGTCGTCGCGGCCGGCAGAGATCGTGGCGATCGCCTGAGCCTGCTGCTGCGATAGCCGGGCGTAGGTCTGCCAGTCGGCGGTGTTGCCAGGCAGCGGCGCGTCGGCACCCGCCGCTGCCGCTCCCACCACGCCGCCCATGGCCGCCGACAGCGGGGCCCGCGCCTGCAGGGTTTCATCGAGGAGCCGGGCGAGCTGCGGCGAGCGGGCAAGCACCGCCGCCCGACGCGGCGCATCGTCTGCCGGCAGGATCGCCGGATCCAGCTCCAGCAGCCTGCGGATCGCCAGCTGCCGCCCTCCGAGAAACTGCGTGGAGAGCCAGCGGGCCCGCTTACCCGCCTCCGACGCCGCCAGCGCCTCCTCATCGCTTCGCCTCGCCGCCACACCAAACCAGGTGGCAAACGCATTCGGCTTCGGCGTGGCCAGAAACGCCAGCGTGCCGAGCGGGTCGACCGCATAGTCCGACGCCGTGGGATCGCCAAGCAGCTTCTCAAACAACAAGTCCGCCTGGCGGTCAGACAGCAGGCTCGAACCCTCACCAACAATCCCCATCGTGCGGCTGATCTGCAGCAGCCGCGGACAGTGTGGTCGCACCAGCTGGATCGCCCGCTGCAGCTCGGCATCCCCCCGAGCCACCCGGCCATCGGCATAGGCCGCCAGCCCTTCGGCGTAGGCCGCCTGCGCCCCCACCGCCCCCTGGCCCAGCTCGCCCCGCATCACCCGCGGATCGATGTCGCGAAGCGACGCGAGCGCCCGCCGCGTGTCGCCACTGACGGCATACATCTCTGCCTGCATCGCCAGCAGCCGAGCCTGCAGCGCCGGCAGCTTGCGGCCCGCCCACTCGATCGCCCGCGGAATCCCCGCCGGCACACCCTGGCCGCCCGAGGCGAGATGCGCGGTCACCGCCCAGCGGAACGCCTCTTCCAGCGCCCGAATGTCTTGAAACTGAGCCGCCGAGATCGTGGCCTCGCTAAAGAAGCCGGCAGCCGAGGCGGCGTCGTCGCTCGCCAGGGCAATCCGCCCGAGCACGATCAGCCCCCAGCAGGTGAGCGGATGATCAAACTGATTCTCCGCCACCAGCCCCCGCTTGAGGATCGGCACTGCCTGGTCGACCCGGCCTTGGGCCCAGTTGGCCGTGCCCAGCGCGATATCGATCCACGACTGCGAGTAGTGGTTGGGCGGGGCAGGCCGAGCCGCGAGCCCCCGCTTCACATTCTCGAGCACCGGCCCCACATCGGAGAGGTCGCCAAGAATCGAATGCCGCCGGTAGAGGGCCAGCACCGTCGACTTGATGATCTCCTGCGGCCGGATCGGATAGTCGACCGGCGCCGCCAGCACGCCCCCCTTCTCAAGCACCTCTTTCGTGTCAGTTGTGCCCTGACGGATCGTCGCCGTGGAGGGAAACTGCCCCGCGGGAACGTTGCGGTTGCTCTGGGCCCACGGCGTGTCGATCCGCCGCTGCATCGCCTTGAGCGGCTGCGAGGAAAACCGCACCGACAGCAGCCAGTCGTCGTGCTCTGCTGAAAGCAGCAGGGCTTCGTCAAACGCGGCCACCGCCTCGGTGTAGCGGCCCAGTTCGTAGAGGCACTCGCCGAGCATCGCGGAGGTGGCGATCGAGTCGATCCACCGCTTCGAGCCCGCCCGGATGCCGCCGCGATTCTCCTTCGCCGCCACATCGAGCCCAGTCGCAATCGTGCCCTCAGCAAGCGCTGCCAGCACAACGTCGTAGCCCTGCCTGGGAACCCGCGTGCCGCCGCCGGGCGTGCCCAGACCTGGCGGCAGCACCGCCTGCCCCCGAGCCGGCAACGCCACGCCCGCAAGCATCACGGCCGCCACCGCCAGCAGCACTGGCCCTTGCAGCGACCACCACCCGCGGCCGCCCGCAGCGGCTCCCTGAAGACGTCCCGCCATGAACCTGCCCATACCGGCTCCCCGCATGTGTCGCCAACACACCGTCGCCACGGCCTCGTCCTTGAAGCCGCCCACACCCGAGCCCGCCTGTCGACAGTCTCGCGAGCCCTCAGCCTACCAGGAGAGCCATCTCCAAGGCGATGCGAAGCCGCCGCTGGAGGCTTCCCCTCGGCTTTAAACAGAGGAGAGCCCGGCGAGCTGCGGCACGCATCACGCGACGCTCCTGGTAAACCAGGAAGAATAGGCCCCGCCAGGCCCCCGCCCTTGCCGGCCGGTTGTGCGGATTGTTCAAGACGTGCCGGTCGTGTGGCCGATAGACCTGCCAGGAGTCGAGGGCTCGCCGTGAGCAGGAATGCACGGCACCTCGACGCACACGAACAGGCCGGCTGCACATGCCCGCCGGCACGACCTCTGCGAGATCACTGCCATGCCCCGCCTTGCCTCACGAAACGGAAGCCTTGCACGGGTCAGCCGCACGGCCTTGCTGCTCGCGGCGGGATGCGGCGGCATCGCCCTCACGGGATGCCAGGTGGACGTGGGCGGACAGACGCTGCCGAGCCCCTACTACCTGCAGGACGACATCCAGTATTTCCCTGCCGGCCCTGAGTTCAAACTCGCCAAAGAGGCCGCCGCGTTGAAGGCCTACTCCGACGAGAACGGCGGCGGCGAGACCTACGGCGAGCCGTGTGCGGATTGCCGGTGAGGGCTGGTTGTGGGTCGCTCGGGGTGAGCCCGGGGCTGGTCCTCCGGACGCTCACCTCGGCCATCCTTGGCCTCGGTTCGCTCGGACCTAACTACGCTCTCGCCCTCCGGGCTTCGCTTGTTAGCTACGCCGGCTGACCAGCCCCGGGCTCACCCCTCGCTTGAGGG
>CALCGM010000640.1 GCA_937900985.1 uncultured Planctomycetaceae bacterium
TGATGGCGAACATGGCGTGGGAGGCGCAGCACGGTGAGTTCTGAAAGCACGCTGAAACATACGGGAGCGGCATTTGCCCCGCACCTTGTGTTGGGGATCGCAGAAACGGCGACTGCCGAGGAGGCGCGGGCTGCGTACCTGGAGGCGGTGCGGCAACATCCACCGGATCGCGAGCCCGAGCGATTTCACGCTCTTCGTCGCGCGATGCACGCCTTCTGCGAGCCGCTGCAGGTGGCCGAGGAAATGCTTGCCGACCGCAGGGACACGCCAGATCTGCAGGCCGTCATCGACGAGGCGAAGCAACGGCCGCCGCGGCTGCCCGTGCAGGTGGTGTTGGCTCTGGGCAACATGCCAGAGGGGGATGCCTGATGGGAGAGCATGAGGCTGACGATGCGGCAGCAGCGGAAGAGGGCCTGCTCGGTGCCACCGACATTGTTGAAGCGTTCACTGCCCTGCGGCATGAACTGAAACTCCAGGTGCGGGCGGGCCGTGAACTCACTGGCGGCCTTGGGCAGGTGCTTGCCGCGGCGGTTGAGTCGCCGCTGGCCGTGGTCGCCCAGCGGCTCGGCGATCTGGAGGCGGCGGTCGAGACGGCGGGCCGCTCACCCGGTCGCGGTGGTGGCGAAGCCGGCGATGGGGATGCGGCGATGCGTGCCTTGGCGACGGCCGTTGCCGAGACCGAAGAAAGCCTCACGCGGGCGGCGGCAGCCCTGGCCGCACAGGCGGAGACGCTGCGTGCCGCGACCACGGTCGATAGAAACCGGGCAGATACGGCGGCCTCGTCGGTAGCAGCCCCGTTTGCCGAGGCGTGGGATGCCTGCCTTGCGGAGTCGTCGTGGCTCCCGCGGTGGCTCTCGGGAAGTCTGCTTGCTCGGCTTCGCCGGGCAGCAGAGCAGGCGGTTGGCCAGGCGTTTCAGGCGGGAGCTCAGCAGGCCGCCGAGGCCTATGGCGATGTCGGGCCGGCCCTCGCCGATGCGGCCCAGGGGCTCGAACTCGTGCTCCTGCGGGTGCGACGGCTGATGGAGCAGACGGGGCTCGCGCGGATGGACGTGCTGGGGCAGCCGTTTGATCCGGAGTGGATGCGAGCGGTGGAGAGCGTGGAGGCCGACGGTGTGCCACCGGGCGCGGTGGCTGAGGAAGTGCGACCGGGCTATGTGCTGGGCGACACGGTGCTGCGGCCGGCGGACGTGCGTGTCGCGCGATCAGACATCTGAAACAACGGAGAGACCTATGACACAGGACGACGCTGCTGCCACCTCGCCGGTGGTGGGTATCGACCTGGGCACGACCAACAGCGTGGTGGCCGGCTGGGTGGATGGAAAGGTGCAGGTCTTTGCAGAAGACGGTACGGCACTCGTGCCGTCGGTGGTCGGCATCGCTCCGGACGGTCGCCTGCTCGTTGGCCAAGCGGCCATGAATCAGCTCGTGGCCTTTCCCGAGCGAACCATCGCTTCCGTCAAACGCCGCATGGGCCAGGCGGAGATGCTGACGCTCGCCGATCGCACGCACACGCCGCAGGAAGTCAGCGCGATCATCCTCCGCACCCTCAAGGAGCGGGCTGAGCGAGCGCTCGGTTGCCCGGTGACTCGGGCGGTGATCACGGTGCCGGCGTTCTTCGATGAACTGCAGCGGAGCGCAACCCGCGAGGCGGGCGAACTGGCCGGCCTGACCGTCGAGCGGATCATCAATGAGCCCACGGCCGCCAGCCTCGTCTACCACGCCGGCTCCGACGAGCGGCGGCAGATCATGGTCTACGACCTCGGTGGCGGCACGTTCGACGTGTCGATCGTGCGGAGCGAGGGCGGGGTCGTGGAGGTGCTGGCCAGCAAGGGCGACACCTCGCTCGGGGGTGACGACTTCGACGCGCAGCTGGCAAGGCACGTGGCCGATCAGTTTCTCGAGCAGCACGGCGTTGACCTGATGGATGACAGTCGCACCCGCTGGCGACTGCTGACCGCCTGCGAGCGGGCCAAGCGGGAACTCTCGACGGCGACGACCGCGCGGATCGCCGAGGAGTTCATCGCCACCGTGGGCGAACGCGAGGTCAGCCTCGATGTCGAGATCGATCGCCACGACTACGAAAAACTGATCGCCGACCTCGTGGACCAGACCGTCTCGTGTGCAGACGATGCCCTGCGGGACTCGGGCCTGACGCTTGCCCAGATCGACGAGTTGATCCTTGTGGGCGGATCGACGCGGACGCCGCTCGTGCAGGAACGCCTGCGGGCGGAGTATGCCCGGGAGCCACAGTGGAGTGTTGATCCGGATGTGGCTGTGGCGCTGGGGGCTGCAACACAGGCGGCTTCGATCGCTGGCCGACAGGTCGGTCCGGTGCTCGTCGACGTGGCCACGCACACGCTCGGTGTGGCCGCGGTCGAGGGGGAGGGATACTTCGACGAGGAGCTGGTCTTTGTGCCAATCCTGCGACGCAACTCGCCGCTGCCGGCCCGCTACGAGGACGACTTTTCCACGCGGCACGATGGCCAGGAAAAGGTGCAGATCTGCATCTATCAGGGGGAGAGCCCGACCCTCGATGAAAACATCGAGCTTGGCGAGTTCTTCCTCGAGGGGCTCAATGCGTCGGACGGCTGCGATGGCCGGATCGTGGTGCGGTTTGAACTGTCGGTCGACGGCACGCTGGCGGTGACCGCGATCGAACGCCGCACGGGGATCTCCCGGAAGCTGGCGATCAACAACGCCCTTTCGGAAATGAAGCGGCAGAGCAAGACGACAGCAGCTGAGCGGCTCGCGGATTTGGAGGGCTTTGCGACGACCGAGATCGTGGAGATTGAAGAGGCGGAGGTGCCGCCCAATGCGACGCGGCAGCAGAAGACCGTCAGCCGCGCTCAGCAGATGCTGCCGACGCTCGGAGAGGAGGATGCGGCCGATGTGCAGCGGTTGCTCACGCAGATCGACGAGGCGAAGGCGTCGGGCGACACGGCTGCGTTGGATGGGGTGGTGGCCGAACTCGATGACCTGCTCTTCTACATCGCGGGCTAAGGGTCGGTGAGCGTGATGACCGATGTTGCCGCGGCCACGAGCGATCGTGAGATCTGCTGCCCGGTCTGCCGGGCAAGGCAGTCAGCCCGCCCTGCATGCCGGCGGTGTGCTGCGGATCTGACGCTCTATGTGCGAGCCCTCGAAAGCGGTCGGGTTGCCCGCGAGCGTCTCGTGCAGGCGACCACTGCTGGCGATCAAGCGGCGGTTCTGCGGCTGCGTCGGTATCTCGTGTGGCTGGAAGGTGCGTGAGACGCTGATTTTCGGGCACCACTGGAGGCTGACAGCTCTCGCCGCGGGGGCAGCCTGGGGGACAGCGTCGGCCAGTGGCTGTGGTATACAAGAAGGCTTCATGGAGTGAACGGATGGCGGGCGGGGGCGAACGTGGGTGGAACTGCGTTCGGCAGGGAAGCGACCGATGAACCAGGTGGATGAACTCTTGGCGTCGCACGCTCCC
>CALCGM010000641.1 GCA_937900985.1 uncultured Planctomycetaceae bacterium
TCAGCGTGCCATTGCCCGTCTTCACGATCGTGGCGTCGCCGGTGTAGACCGTGGTGTCGGTCACCGTCTGCCCGTCGCCGACGTCCGTCACCACATCGTTGCTCGCAGGAGCGGTGGTGAAGGCAAAGGCGGTGGCATCGCTGATACCAGCAAACTCATAGCCATCGACCGTGGCCGAAAGCTCGACGTTGTCGATCGCCCACCAGTAGTCGTTGGTGCCCTGCTGACCCCAGCGGACCTGCATCGAGGTCGCACCCGCGGGAATCGTTGCAGTCAGCGACTCACGCCGGTTGACGCTCGGATCGGTGAGCGAACCATCCGCAGAGTTGCCGTCGAGCGTGAGCAGGTTGGTCCAGCTGGTGCCGTTGTCGAACGTCACCTGCACGCGACCGGTCTGGTTGCCATCGGCAAAGCCGCCACCGCCACCCTCAGGGCGGAAGCTGGAGTCAAACTCCACCGTCACTGCCGACGACGTCACACTCGACAGATCGATCACTGGGGTCACCAGCAGCGTGTCCATCGGGCCGGGATCACCGAGATCGTCAAACTCATCGGTGTCGGCAACCGCGACGGTGCCACTGCCGAGGGTGAACGAGTCGCGGCCCTGACCGGACCAGGTGTTCCACTGATCCTTGTCGATGAAGGTCCAGCCCCGATACTCGGCAACGCCGTCGGTCGGATTGTTGGTGTTGTCGACCGTCCAGTCGGTCGGTGGCGTTGCCGTCCAGTCGGTGCCGTCGCCGGCAGCCTCGTCAACGGCTGGTCCAAGTGCGAGCAGCTCAAAGTCTTGCAGCAGCACGGGCACATCACCGCGGCTGGTCGCCGTGGCCCCGAGCAGGGCCCCACGATCGACCTTGAGGTAGTAGCCGGTTTCCGCCTCCAGATCGGTAGCGGGGTTGACCGTCACAGTGGCACCGGCCACCGTGACCGCCGCGGACTGCACACTGATGCTCTCCACAGCGACACCCGTCGTGGCGTTCACCACGTGGATGTGGCCGTTGCCCTTCTTCACATCTGAGTCGAAGGTCATCGTGATGTCCGCATCGACCGCAACGCCGGTGGCATCACTGGCAGGCGTGACACTCACCAGGTCTGGGATGATGTCGGCCATCGTCGTGAAGGCGATCGCGGTCGGATCGGAAACACCCTCAAAGGCCCAGTGGGCCACGTCGCCGGTGATCCGCACGTTGTCGATCGCCCACCAGTAGTCATTTGTGCCCTGCTGACCCCAGCGGACCTGCATCGAGGTCGCACCAGCGGGAATCGTGGCCGTCAGCAGCTCATGGCGGTTGACGCTCGGGTCGGTCAGCGAGCCGTCGGAGTTGTTGCCGTCGAGGGTGAGCAGGCTGGTCCAGGTCGCTCCGTCGTCGAAGGTGACCTCGACAACGCCCGTCTGGTTCCCGTCGGCAAAGCCGCCACCACCGCCCTCGGGACGGAAGCTCGAGTCAAACTCGATGGTGAGATCCGACGAAGTGACCGTCGAAAGGTCGATCTCGGGCGTGACAAGCAGGGTGTTCATCGGGCCGGGATCACCGAGGTCTTCAAACTCATCGGTGTCGGCCACGGCGACCGTGCCGCTGGCGAGCGTAAAGGAGTCACGACCCTGGCCAGACCAGGCGTTCCAGACATCCTTGTCGAGAAAGGTCCAGCCGCGGTACTCGGCCACACCAGCGGTCGGGTCAGCGACACCATTGTTGGTGTTGTCGACCGTCCAGTCCGCGGGAGGCGTGGCCGTCCAGTCAGTGCCGTCACCCAGAGCGGGGTTCTCATCAACCGCAGCACCCAGAGCGAGCAGCTCAAAGTCCTGCAGCATCACCGGCACGCCCGTTCGGGCCTCAGCGGCCACGGTCAAGAGTGCGCCTTGATCGATCCGCACGTGGTAGCCGGTCTCGAAGCCCAGACGGCTCGACGGCGTGATGATCACGTTCTTCTCGGAGAAGGTGACGTCTGTGTTGACGTTGAAGCTCTCGACAGCCGCCCCCGTCGCCGTCTCGACGATGTGGATGAAGCCGTTGCCAGCCCGCATCGGCTGGTTGAACGCCAGCGTGATCGGAGCCGAAACGTCCGTGGCGGACGTGCCGCCGAGCAGCGTCACGCTGTCGAGCACCGGCAGTGACGTGGCGTCCTCGGTCGTGAAGGCGATCGTCGTCGTGTCGGTCACGCCGGGGAACGATGGCGACGTCATGCTGGCGTTGATGTCGACGTTGTCGATCGCCCACCAGTAGTCGTTGGTGCCCTGCTGGCTCCACCGAACCTGCATCGTGGTGGCCCCGTCCGGGATGTCGGCCACCAGCATCTCGTGCCGGTTGACACTCGGATCGGTCGTCGACCCATCGGACGTGCTGCCGTCCATCGTCAGCAGGTTCGTCCAGGTGGTGCCCCCGTCGAACGTCACGTCCACCATGCCAGTCTGGTTGCCATCGGCAAACCCACCGCCACCGCCTTCCGGACGGAAGCTCGAGTCAAACTCGACCGCCACCTGCGTGCCGCTGACGGCTGCCAGGCTCAGCGTCGGCGAGACGAGCAGCGTGTTCATCGCACCCGGGTTGCCCTTGTCTTCAAACTCGTCGGTGTCGGCCACCGCCACAGTGCCGCTTGCGAGCGTGAACGAATCTCGGCCCTGACCGGACCAGGCATTCCAGGCGTCCTTGTCGACGAACGTCCAGCCGCGGTACTCGGCCACGCCAGCTGTCGGGTCATCGACGCCATTGTTGGTGTTGTCAACCGTCCAGCCAACGGGTGGCGTGGCGGTCCAATCGGTACCATCCCCCTTGAGCGGATCCTCATCGACAGCTGCCCCAAGGGCCAGCCGCTCGAAGTCCTGCAGCATCATCGGTACTGCGTCGGCGGTCCCGAGGGCCTCGGCGAGGAAGGCACCGTTGTTGATCCGCACGTAGTAGTTGGTCAGCCCGATCAGTCGCTGCGAGCGGGTGATCGTCACCGTGTCGGCCGCGACAGCGACGTCGGTCGACTGCACGCTGATGCTCTCGACCGCCACGCCGGTGGTGGCATTGATGATCGAGATGTAACCGTTGCCCTTGCGAACGTTCTGATCAAAGACCAGGGTCAGGCCACCATCGACCGCTGCGGCCGCCGTGCCGCCAGCAGGGGTCGCGCTGACGAGCTGCGGGAAGTCGTCGTCGGCAACCGTCAGGTCGGCCTCACCGGCAAAGAACGCAGCAGCGGTGGCCGAAATCGTCGTCACCTGGTTGCCGTCAGTGGCAGCGTCGTCGACCGCCGTGATCGCGAAGGTCGCCGAAGCCTGGCCGTCAGGAATCGTCACCGTGGCGGGCACCGTGGCGGCCGTCAGATCACTGCTCGCGAGCGTAACCACGAGCTCACCGGTGAGATTCATGTTGCGGGTGACCGTGCCTGTCGCGGAGCCCGTCTCGCTGATCGTCGAGGCATCGAAGGTCACCGCGAGCGTTGGAGCCTCGCCGGTGGTGAAGCTCCAGGCGTCGCCGGCAAGGCCCGCAAACGGCTCACCAGCCCGCTCGCCGCGGACCACGATGTTGTCGATCGCCCACCACCAGTTGTTGCCAGCGTTCTGATAGCCAAACTTGAACTGCAGCGAGCCGCTGGCGGGGGTGTTCAGAGGAGCATCGACGATCGCACCGCCAACGATGTCGTTGGCGACGTTCGAGCTGCCCACGGTGATGTGGTCGTTGCGGCTGGAGCCGTCGGCGATGCCTGGCACAAACTCATCGCCGAAAAACAGCAGCGGCCCCCAGGTCGATCCACCGTCGTAGCTCACCTCCACGGTGCCGAACTGCGGCAGCTCGTGGTAGTAGCTCGAGTCAAACTCGAGCGTCACGCTGCCCGGCGTGATCCCGGCGAGATCAACCGGCCGGGTGACCAGGAAGGTGTTCATGTACTGATCCGCTTCGTGCGGATAGTCGTCCCAGGCATCACCGTCGGCGACCACCACGGTGCCGGTGCCGCGGGCAAACTGAGACCGGCTCTGGTTGCCCTGCTCGGCAATCCAGGAGTTCTTGTCCATGTACGACCAGCCCTCAAACGGCGAGGAGCCGCCGGCAGGCATCTGGCTGTTGTCGACCGAGAAGCCAAGTGGATCCTGGAAGGTGTAGTCCGTGCCGTCGCCCACACCGGGACCGACGAGGCTGTCGGCGAAGTCGAGCAGCGGCAGGTGGTCAAAGGTCTCCTGCATGAGCACCACGCCCGAGAAGAGCGCGGCGTTGGTGCTGATCACGACGCCGTCGTCCATCAGCACATTGAACTGGGTGAAGCCGGGCAGGTCGGGGAGCACAACGGTCATCGACGTGCCGCTGACAGTGACATCGGAGCTGGCGACGTCGATCTCGGCGACCTGCTCACCGCTGTCGGCGTAGACGACGCGAATGATGCCCGCACCCTTCACCACTGCTTTGTCAAACTCGACACTCAGCGTCGTCTGGTAGTTCACGTCGGTCGCGCCATAGTTCGGCGTCACCGACACCACCTTGGGCCCCTCGTCGTCGAGGACGAGGATGGTGCCGATGCCCGCCGTGAATGGATCGGCGGCAGCGGTGATCGTGACCGTCTGCGTGCGATCGATTTCGGTATCGTCGACTGCGGTGATCGGGAAGGTCACCGAAAGCTGACCGTCAGGAATGGTCACCGTGGCCGGCACGGTGACTTCGGTCTCGTCGCTCGAGGTCAGCGTGACCACCACCTCGCCCGACGGCACAAGCGGGCCGGCATTGCGAGTCAGCGTGGCGGTGGCGGTGCCACCGTTCTCGTTGATGGCGGAAGCGTCGATCGAGATCGAGAAGCGGGGCGACTCGGGAGTTGAGAAAGTCCAGACCGTCTCATCGGTCAGCCCATCGAAGGGAACGCCGACGACGTCGCCGGTGATCAGTATGTTGTCGATCGCCCACCACCAGTCGTTGTCGCCCTCCGAGTAGAAGCGAAACTGCATCGTGCCGCTGTCGGGATTGCTGACCGCCGCGAAGGCCGCGCCGCCCTTGCCATCACCACCAACGCCGGTTGTCGTGCCCGACACCAGCCGCTCGTTGATGCTGGCGCTCTGCAGCGGATCGCCCGAGCCCGAGGTGTTGGTGCCGTCGAGACGCAGGAGTTCCGTCCAGCTGCCGCCACCGTCGAAGCTGACCTCCACAGTGCCCAGCTGAGCGGCCTCATGGCGGAAGCTTGAGTCGAACTCCAGGGTCACGGAGTTGGCAGCGACGCCGGTGAGATCGACGGGCTTGGTGTAGGAGTAGCCAACCCACGGCGTTTCGGCCGCGTTGCCGTCGTCATACTCGTCGCTGTCGGCAATCATCAGCGTGCCTTCGCCGAGCGTAAACTGATCTCGGCTCTGGCCGTCCGCAGCCAGCCAGGAGTCTTCCCCGGCGTAGGACCAGCCCCGCCATTCGTCGATGCCCTTGGTGGGGTCGAGCGTGGTGTCAAACGTGAACCCGAACTGACCGGTGGTCGAGAAGTCCGTGCCGTCGCCGTCGGTCTCGTTGATGAACGGCTCAAGGTTCACAAACTCGAAGTTCTGCGTGAGCAGGGTCGCGCCCGCGGTCGGCGTGGTCGAGGAGTCGAGGAACGCGCCCGGATCGATGTGGATCGAATAGGTATTGTCGGGCACCAGGTCGACCGGGAGGTCGATGCTCACGTCGGCTCCGTTGATGGTCACCGCAGCATCCCGCACGTCGACCCACGTGCCGGCCTGCCCGGTGGCCTGCTCGACGACGTAGATGTTGCCCTGGCCCTTCACGACCGGCTCGTTGAACGAGAGCACGAGGTCGGTCGCCAGATCGACATCCGTCGAGCCAACAGCAGGCGTGGTGATCGCACCGATCGAGAGGGCGAGCATCTTTCGCTCTTCGAATCGCTCGACACCGGAAAGGGAA
>CALCGM010000642.1 GCA_937900985.1 uncultured Planctomycetaceae bacterium
GAAGCTGATCGAGTTTTCCAGCGACGAGATCCTGCGGATCCGTGAGGCGGTTGCTGCCCAGCACCAGTTCCGGCCGCAGGGGCACCGCCTGATTATCAGCGGCCTCTGCAGCGACTGCCGCAGCAACCGCAGCCGCAGCCGCCACCAAGACCGCATCTGATCGCTACACCCGCAGTTCAGCTTCGCTCAGCCGAGCGGGATGGGCGGCCAGCGCCGCGCGGACGGGGCCTTCCACGAACTCCACCACCTGTTCGGCAGCCCGGCCGGCAAGCCCCTTGGGCTCCATGGCTGCCTCCAGGTCGACTGCGGCAAACAGGGGGTCTCCGCGGAGCCGGTCGGCCAGATCGTTGGCCCGGCCTTCGCGAATCCCCATCGTGGCCGCATGGCTGTGCTGGCGGAGGGCCTCGTGGAGCGCCTGGCGATCACCGCCCGCGGTAGTGCCGGCCATCAGAATCCGCTCAGCGGCCAGGAAGGGCAGCTTCGCTTCAAGGTTCCTGGAGATGGCTCCGGGCACGACCACCAGCCCGCCGGCGATGTTGACCAGCAGCACCAGCTGGGCATCGCTCGCCAGGAAGGCCTGCGGCAGCACAAGTCGCCGGGGGGCAGAGTCGTCGAGGGTTCGTTCAAACCACTGCACTGCGGCGGTCTGCTCGGCGGTCACCGAGAGGCCCATCACGAAGCGGGCAAGGCCGCACATCCGCTCGCTCCGCATCGGATTCCGCTTGTAGGGCATCGCCGAAGACCCGACCTGCTCCCGCTCGAAGGGCTCCTCGAGCTCACCAGCCGCGGCGGCGAGCCGCAGGTCGTTGCCTGTCTTATGGGTCGACTCCGCAAGGCCTGCGAGGGCCTGCACGATCTGGGAGTCGATCTTCCGGGTGTAGGTCTGGCCGGTCACGTCGTACGACGCCGCAAACCCGAGCTTCTGCGACACCCGCCGGTCGAGTTCACGAACCTTGGCATGGTCGCCGGCAAAGAGTTCGTGGTAGCTCGCCTGCGTTCCGGTGGTGCCCTTGGCTCCGCGGGCTCGCAGGCAGGCCAGCCGGTGGGAGAGTTCCTCAAGGTCGAGGAGCAGATCATGGATCCACAGACAGATCCGCTTGCCGATCGTCGTCGGCTGAGCCGGCTGGAGATGGGTGTAGCCCAGGCAGACAAGGTCTCGCGTCTCCAGGGCACGATCCGCCAGTCGCTCAATCGCCGTGGTCAGGCGGGCTATCAGGATCTCGATCGAATCCCGCAGCAGCATCAGGTCGGCATTGTCGGTCACAAACGCACTGGTGGCACCGAGGTGCAGGATCGGCCTCGCCTCGGGGCAGGCGTCGCCGAAGGTGTGCAGGTGCGCGAAGACATCGTGCCGCATCTGCCGCTCGTAGCTGGCAGCCTTGGCAAAGTCGATCGGCTCGATCGCCTTCCGCATCGCCGCCAGCTGGGCTTCGCTGATCGGGAGGCCGAGTTCGGCCTCGGCCTCGGCGAGGGCCAGCCACACCTGCCGCCACAGGCGGTAGCGATTGCGGTCACTCCAAATCGCCGTCATCTCGGCGGAGGCGTAGCGTGTGGCCAGGGGATTGTCCCAGACATCCCGACGATCAACAGACTGTGCGGCTTCCACGCGTCGACTCTGCTCCTGTTGGTCCTAAGGGTCACCGCCTGGTGGCCGGCCGCCGCGACGATCGCTGAGGACGGGCGGCTGCCGCAGGCGGGCGGCGGTTGGTGTCGTCGGCCTTCATCTTGCAGATGAGCCGCTCGAGTGCCAGACGCGACCGCAGGCCACGGGACGCGTCGCCCTTGAGGGCCCGATCAGTCGCCAGCAGCCAGAAGGGCAGGCCGCGGGCACGTTCGGGCCCGAGCCGCACGAGAGCGTCCCTGGCGGCGTCGAGCGCCTTGGGCCAGGCCGCCACTCCGGCCTGGCGGAGGGCATCTTCCAGACTCGCCGGCCGACCTGCGTCGCGTGGCAGTGAGAGCAGCCGCGCCGCCGTGGAGAGCCGCTTGAACACGGCGGCGGTTTGGGCCGTCAGGCCGATCGGGTTTTCTCCCGCCTCGAGCAGATCGGCCAGCATCGCCACCGCCTCGGCAGCCCGGCCGCTCGAAGCGGCCTCGGCCATCTGCCAGGCCGACCGTTCTTGGGGCCCGCCAGCAAGGTCATCGACGGCCTCGGGCGGAATCGTCGAGCCGCTGGCGGCATGCAGCCGCTGGACGGCCTGCATGACCTGGCCGAGATCGTTGCCCAGTCGCTCCACCAGCCGCTCGGCAGTCGCCGCCGGCACGGTGCAGCCGTGGATGGCTTTGGCCCAGCGACGCAGCCAGGCTGTCAGGTTGGTGCGGGGGGGCACGGCCGCTTCAATCACCAGACCGTGCGCCGCGATCGCCTTGGCCAGTCGCGTGTTGCCCGGCAGCGACTTGACCTCCAGCACCAGCAGTCCGCGGCTCCCCCGGGAGCCTGCCAGCTGCTCAAGCGACGCCCGCGCCTTGGTCACGAAGCCATCGGCCGACCGCACCACCGCGGTGCGGGTGGCGGTGGCGAACATGGCCACCGTGGCCGCTTCGTCGAAGACATCCCGCGGGTCGTCGATCGCGTCTCCGGCAAACTCCCTCCAGGCCCAGCTGCGATCCGCTTCATCGGGGCAGAGCGACTCCCGCAGGCGGCCGACCATCTCGCC
>CALCGM010000643.1 GCA_937900985.1 uncultured Planctomycetaceae bacterium
ACCGTCGCTCGATATCGCAGTGGATCGAGGCGATGTCGTAATGCCGGCGAACCTCGGGTGTGAGGCTGCCTGCCCGCACTTCCGGCTCGTAGAGCCGCACGATCTCGTGCCAACGGCCTTCGCTCGCCAGCAGCGTGGCCCGTGAGACGATGTCGTCGTGGGGCGTGCCGCGGGCCGGCGGCGCGGGGCGAAGCTGCGTGGGATCGGCCGCCGTCGCGGCAGGCCCGGCAGGAACCCAGCGGAGTGCCGGAGCAATGTCGGCGGCGTGAAGTGCAAAAGTGCCGCTAAAAGCAAGGGTGACGGCAGCGACCAGACTGGGGAGCCACCGTGTCCGTGGCTGAAACGTCTGATCTCGGAGGTCACGCGTCACAGGGGCGATCCATTCGCGAGGCTGCCGCTGATTCCAGGCGGCATCGGCGCGGTCGCTCCATTGACCGCTTGCGATTATGGATCACGTCTGAACGTCGGTCAAAAACGTCAACAGGCCAAAGCGTGTTTTTCAGGCGTGGATTGCGGTGGACATTTCCGGTTGAAACAGCTGCGACAGTCGAAGTGTGCGGCTGGCGGTGTGCGGCGGAGCGTGGCCGCGAACTGGATTTGGACGTGCCGCCAAGCAGCACTCGGGCAGCAGTGGTATCATGAAGACTCGTCGCCCGTCTCTGAAAGGTGCTCTGTGGGCTCGAGCGAACTCTCCGTCGCCGACAACCTTGCTTCTCATGGGCTCCCGTTGCCTGATCCTGCCGATCCGCAGGTGACGCAGATGCTGCTCGATCGCGTTCGGCAGGGCGATGCCGCGGCCGTTGACGGGCTGCTTGCTCGGCACCGCGAGGCGATTCGTCGGCTGATCGCTGCCCGCATGGATCGAGGTGTGCAGAGCCGTGTCGACGCCAGCGATATTGTGCAGGATGTGATGATTGAGGCGAATCGTCGGCTTGGTGACTACCTGGCCAACCCGGCGATGCCGTTTCGTCTCTGGCTGCGACACATGGCCAGAGACCGGCTGATCGACGCCCACCGCCGTCACCGTGTGGCAGCCAGCCGCAGCGTCGACCGGGAGGTCTCGATTCATGAGGCGGGCCCCAACGACGCGGTGGCCCCGGCAGCGGCTGAGGCGATGGTCGACCGCGAGCTGACGCCGGCAGCCGCAGCCACCTGGCAGGAGCTCCAGCGGCGGTTTGCTGCTGCGGTCGACAAGCTCGACGAGGCCGATCGGCAGATCGTGCTGCTGCGGCATTTTGAGCATCTTTCCACGGCTGAAGCAGCGGAACTGCTTGGGCTGTCCAAGCCCGCAGCCGGTATGCGGTATCTGAGGGCCATGCGGCGACTGCGAGAGCTGCTCGATGGATACGGATGACACGCGTCGCGTTTCCGCCTCGCAGTAAGGTGGCTCCACACCGCGGCAGGGCGGTCTACGATGCTGCTGGGCTCCGCAGAGGGTGGAGAAGGCCGACGGCTGACCCACCGGAAATCCACACGGAAATCCACACTGACACGGTGCTCTTTCGCTGCTCGAGAACGTGATGACGTCACTAGGCCTGAAACATCCCCGGAGCCTCAACGACCCGCTGACGGCCGAACAGGAGGAGCGGCTGGCGGTGGTGTTGGACGAGCTCGGCGAGCAGAGCGGTGGTGGATTCGATGCGGTGCAGGCGGCCGAACGCGAACATCCCGATCTAGCGAGCCACATTCGTGAACTGTGGGCCGCGGTCTGCCTGACCGATGCAGTGGCCGAGCAGTCGGCCATCTTCGAGCGACACGCGTTGGGTGACGAGACGCTGCCCGCCCATCCGGGCGGCGGTGAATCACCCGCAGCCCGATTGCCTCTGGATGATCATGGGTCAGCCAGCCGCAGCAGTTTCGTGCCAGGGGTGTCGTCGCTCCCGGCAACGCTCGGCGACTACGAGCTGGTGGAAGAGATCGGCCGCGGCGGCATGGGTGTCGTCTACAGGGCCACCCAGAAGAGTCTCGGTCGGACCGTGGCGATCAAGATGCTGCTGCGTCGGGATCTTGCCAGCACTGCCGACATTCGCAGGTTTCGCAGCGAGGCCGAGGCGGCGGCTCAGCTCGATCACCCGGGAATTGTCGCGGTCTATGAAGTGGGCGAGTGGGATGGCCACCCCTTCTACAGCATGCAGTACATCGAAGGGTCGACCCTTTCTCGACGGCTCGCGGAGGGCCCGATGCCCCCACGGGAGGCGGCTCGACTGCTCGCCGTGGTCGCCGAAGCGGTGCAGGCCGCCCACACCCGTGGTGTGCTGCACCGCGATCTGAAGCCGTCCAACATCATCATCGATCACGACGGGCGGCCGCACGTCTCCGATTTCGGTCTCGCCAAGCGGATCGAAGCCGACATGTCCGTGACCCACACCGGGGCGATCGTGGGCACACCCTGCTACATGGCTCCGGAGCAGGCCGCCGGCAGCCGGGGTGATGTGGGCACGACCAGCGATGTCTGGAGCCTGGGGGCGATTCTCTATCAGATGCTCACGGGCCGCCCGCCATTCCAGGCGGCCAACCCGATGGACACGCTCCTGGCGGTGCTTGAGAGCGATCCGCCGATGCCCCGGCTGATCAACGCCTCGGTGAACCGTGACCTGGAAATGATCGCCCTGAAGACGCTGCAGAAGCCGCAAGACCTGCGGTATGGGTCGGCGGCAGCCTTGGCGACAGACCTGCGATGTTTCTTGAGCGGTGAGCCGATTGCCGCCCGTCGCGGCGGCCTGGCCGACATTGCCGCGCGGCTCTTCCGCGAGACGCACCATGCGGTCGTGCTGGAAAACTGGGGCCTGTTGTGGATGTGGCACTCGGTGGTCGTGCTCGCCCTGTGCGTGATCACCGATGTCTTGGCCTGGCAGCAGATCGTCAGCCGCTGGCCCTACCTGGTGCTCTGGGCGGGCGGCCTCGCTCTCTGGGCCCCGATCTTCTGGGCGATTCGCAATCGGGCCGGCCCGGTCACGGCGATTGAGCGGCAGATTGCCCACGTCTGGGGTGGGGCGATGATTACGAGCGTGATGCTCTTCTGGGTGGAAGACCTGCTGGGGATGCCCGTGCTCACGCTCTCACCGGTGCTGGCGCTGCTGGCAGGACTGGCCTTCTTCGTGAAGGCAGGGATTCTCTCGGGCGCCTTTTATGTGCAGGCTGCCGCCCTGTTTGCCACGGCGCTGGTGATGTGCCTCGTCGGCGACATCCAGCACATCGTGTTTGGGATGGTCAGCGCTGCCTGCTTCTTCATTCCGGGCCTGAAATACTTCCGGCAGAGAAACCGTGGGCAGTGAGCCGCGGAAGCGACAAGCTTCAACACTCGTGCCCAATCGCGGATGCTGCGGCGATGGGCCGAGGCCTCGACTTTTCTTCCAGTTGGCTCAGCCGATCCGTGTGCCGTTTTCGTAGACGGCCGCGAGCTGAAAGGGGCGGGCAAGGTTCGTGTTGTCGAAGACGATCACGACCGGCAGCGTTGTGATGGCCCGCTCGAGATTGGCACGTGTTCGCTGGAACCGCGGGGCGAGCTTTTCATCCGCTCCGTCGTGACCGCCCTGCACAACCCGCAGGGCGACGCGCTCGTCTTCGTGAGAACGTCGTGTTGGCGGCGATCGTGATCAGGCCGCCGTGGGGGCCGCTGCCGCCGATCGTGGTGCCCGCGACCAGGCTAATCGAGCCGGCGGCGACATCTGTGAGGCGTTTCCACGGTACGGTGAGATCATGATCCGGCGATTCTTTCCCGGCCAATGCGTCGATGCAGTCGCGACGGCCCTCGAGCCGCTCGCGCTCGGATGGTTTCAAGACCCATCGGTTGGGCCGGGCCGAGAGAGGATCCTTACCGACGGCGGGTTGCCATCGCGAAGGTGTCGAGCGGTGGAAGCCGGCTGGGGTGAACGGTTGCGGTGAGCTGGCTTGGCCGCTCAGCGATCGCGAACGTGTCGCCCAGTGGCGAGGCTCCCACGACCTGCAGCTGCTGCGGTCGGTGCCGGAAGAACATCTCCGCATGCCCCGGCCCTACAAGCGTCGTCTGCGTGGCGCTGCACAGAGCGCTCACCAGCAGTCGCCGAGTGATGTAGTTCAAGAAAACACGCATACGGCACCGGGGGAATGATCAACGCCTCGTGGTGGGCTGGAGGGCAACGGGCTGGCTGCCCTGTGCCTCGGCTGGATAAAACGCGGCCCACACAGGGTTGTGATCAGAGACCTCCAAGGCGGCTTCTTGGGAGAGCCCAAAGGTCTGCTGCAGGTCGAGCACGCCCCAGCGGCCGAGGTATTCGGAGGTCGCCGGCAGGGAAAACACGAGATTGTCGTAGGTCTTCGTGCCGCGGGTGTTGGTGGTCACCCCGTCGACTGCCCAGGCGAGCCCGGGGATCGGAGCGAGAGGCTGAAACTGCGGCGGCCCGGCGTTGAGGTCGCCGAGCATGATCACGTCGTCTTCATCAGGACGCGCCGCCTGCATGCCGCGAAACACATCGCCCAAAGCAGCGAGCTCCTGCGGCACCTCGTCGGGGTCGGTGTGGGTGTCAACCAGCCAGAAGGTGAAGGCCATGTGCTCGGGAATAATCCGTGTGCGGAAGCGGACGCACAGGGGCGGGCGGTGCAGCCGATCAGCCGGATCGGGAAACACCGCCGGCGACGCCAGGTCGACCTCGATGCGGTTGGTGTCGTAGATGTAGGTGTATTGCTCTTTGCTGTTGGTGCGGCCTTCTCGGGGCCCCACGATGTAGTGGAAGCGGCCGCCCGTGGCATTCACCTGCTGCACGAAGCTCGGCACGATCTGGTCGTTTTTGCTCCGCACCTCCTGAATGGCCACGATGTCAAACTGCCGCACCACCTGGGCGAGCACGTCGACCACCTGCGGCTTGCTCATCTTCGACTCACCAAATACCTGAATATTGAAGCTCGCAATGAGAACCGCGTCCCACGGCTTCGCCACGGGCTGAGCCGAGGCTCCCGCCGGGCAGACGACGATCAGGCACCACACGATCAGTCGCAGGACCAATCGGCGGAGGCAAAGCCGCGGCGGTGGAACGGTGGAGAATGTGCGCACCTGATCTCTATCGGCGCGCAGGTCCACGAATTCTGCTGCCGATTCTCCGCAGGCTGCATGATCCGGTCAGTCCGTGCAGTGAGCACATCCGGTGCAGGCTGGAGGGTCAGCGGCGTTTTGGGGTGGGTCGCTCGGGGTGAGCCCGGGCCGATGAGCCGAGCGTTCGGGGTCGCTCGGGGTGAGCCCGGGCCGATTCGCCGAGCGTTCGGGGTCGCTCGGGGTGAGCCCAAGCCGATGAGCCGAGCGTTCGCTTCGCCATCCTGGCTTCGCTCACTCGTGCATTC
>CALCGM010000644.1 GCA_937900985.1 uncultured Planctomycetaceae bacterium
GCTGCCCGTCGGCCGACTGCCTGGAGGTGCTGCAGAGCCCGCCGTGGTGGCATCCTGCGGCAGTGCTTGAGCGGCTCCGCCGCCATGGCTCTCAGCTCCTGCAGACGAGCATGCCTCGGGAGGTGGCCGGCCTAGCCGACGCGCTGCTGCTGGGCAACCGCGAGTGGCTGCCGCGCGAGCAGACCGAGCCTTTTCTTGTCACTGGCACGATTCACATCCTGGCGATCTCAGGCTTGCACGTGGGCATTCTGGCATGGGCCCTGTTTCGCCTCGTCCGGGCAACGCCGCTTGGTCGAGGGGCCGCGCTCGCGGCTGTCGCGGCCACGACGGGAGGCTACATGCTCCTGGTGCACGCGGAGGTGCCGGTGGTGCGGGCCACCCTGATCGTGTGGCTCGCCTGCCTGGCCGCCTGGCTGGGCCGGCGGCCGGTGGGAATCAACTCGCTGGCGGTGGTTGCGATTCTGGTGATGCTGCAGCAGCCGATGGGGCTCTTTCGCACCGGCACCCAGCTCTCCTTTCTCTCCACCGCCGTGCTGATCCTGCTGGCCACGGCGGTCGCCCGCCAACGGCGATTGTCCGATCCGATCGCACGGCTGATCGAGCAGAGCCGCCATCCACTTGAGCGGCGGTTGCGGGCCTTTGGCCGCGGTCTGCTGGCGACCCTGCTCGCCGGGGCTGCGGTGTGGGCGGTGACTGCGCCGCTGGTGGCGATGCAGTATCACGTTGTGAGCCCGATCGCGCTGCTGCTCAATCCGGTGATCGCTCCGTTGGTCGCCGTGGCGATGGGCTGTGGGCTTGTCTCGCTGGTGGTTGGGGTTGTTTCCCCGTGGCTGGCAGCCGTGCCTGCTGCCGCGTGTGCGGGCGTGCTGAGCCTGATTCAGGCGGCCGCCGAGGCGGCCGCCGAGGTTCCCGGGGCCTATGCCTGGGTCAGTGGTCCGCCGGCTGCGTGGGGTGTCGGCTGGTACGCGGCGGTGCTGGTGTCGGTGATCCTTGCCAGCCGAGTGGGACTGCGACGGTTTTGGCGGTGGAGCATGCCCTGCCTGCTCTGGCTCGCTGTTGGGGCGGGGGCATGGGCGGTGGCGAGGGGGACGGCGGCCACCGGGCAGAGCCTTGAGGTCACGCTGGCATCGATGCGGCATGGCCTCGGGATCGTGGTGAGGCCGCCCTCAGGCGAGGTGCTCGTCTACGACGCGGGGCGGCTCGGTGCCCCCGCGGCGGCGCGGCGGGCCATGGAGGCGGTTCTTCGCGACGCCGGGATCGAGCGGATCGATCTGCTGGTGATTTCCCATGCCGATGCGGATCACTTCAACGCCGTTGGCGAGCTCGTGGAGCGGTTTCGCGTTGGCCGGCTGGCTGTCGCCCCCGCGTTTCTGGAGAGCGATTCCCCCGAGGTGGCCGCGGTGGTGCGGGAGGCTGGCAGGCGGCGGATACCGCTGGAGGTGGTGACTGCTGGCGAGTCGCTGGCCTTCAGCCCGACGGCCAAACTTCAGGTGCTGCATCCGCTCGTCGGTGCGGCCGCAGATGGCAACGACAACGCCGTCAGTCTCGTGCTCACTGTCGAAGCTGCGGGCCGGCGGCTGCTGCTGACCGGCGATCTCGATGGCGAGGCGGTCGACGACCTGCTCGCTCGTGGTGTGCCCGAGTGTGATGCGATGGTCGCTCCCCATCACGGCAGCCGCACCTCGCTGCCTCCACGGCTGGCTGCGGCCGTCAGGCCGCGGGTGGTGCTTGTCAGCGGCACGGGCGACAGCGGCTGGCATGAGGTCCGCGAGGCCTATGCGGCAACCGGGCCAGAGGGCCACGCCGAGGTGGCCTGCACCTGCCGTGAGGGGGCTCTTCGCCTGTGGATGGACGACCGAGGCGTGCGGATCAGCCGGGGCACCGCACGCGGCTGGCAGGACACCGCGTGGCTCGATCCCTAAAGATGCCGCTGGAACCTCAGCCGCTCGGAGCGTTGGCCGACATGGATGGCGAAGACGATGGGGCCGAGATCGCCTCATCAGCCTCGTCGGAGAGGCTGCCAGTTTCTAGGCGGAGCCGCCAGCCGGCGGCTCCCAGCAGAAGCAGGTTGAGCACCAGGAAGGAGAAAAACTCCGTCTGCCCTCCCTGGCCAAACCCGTAGGAGTGCAGGCCGGCTCCCAGCAGAAAGTTGACGCCATACCACGACATGCCGATCACAGCCGCCCCGAGCACGCTGCCCGCCGCCAGGCCAAAGTCGCCAATCCAGCCGATGTAGCGGCCATGCAGAATGATGAGGTAGGCCAGCAGGCTCACCAGTGCCCAGACCTCCTTGGGATCCCAGCCCCAGAAGCGGCCCCAGGAGACATCGGCCCAGAGGCCGCCGAGGATTGTGCCGGCTGCCAGCAGCAGCACGGCCACCTGCATTGCCTTGTAGATGAAGCCGGCGAGTGCCACGGTTGCCAGCGGAGCCTTGCGGCCGGTGCGGGCATCGCGATAGCGGCCGAAGAGGTAGTAGCCCAGCGACAGGCAGCCGAGCCCCCAGGCGAGGGCGCCCGCGGCGTAGCTCGAGACGATCGTCAGCACGTGGATCGTGAGCCAGAAGTTGTCGCGAAGCACAGGCTGAAGCGGGCTAAACTGCTTGCCGGGGATCGGGAAAAACCAGGCGATAAACGTTCCGGCAAAGGCGACGGCGGTGACCACCAGGCCGAAGGAGCGGCGGTCATACACCTCAGGCAGTCGCTTGGCCAAGACCCCCTGAGCCCAGCTCATCGGAACCGTCAGCGGCGAGACCACTCCACAGAGCAGCACCCGCGGCAGGAACCAGACCGTTGGGATCAGCACCGAAAGGCCCACAAGCCAGACGACGAGGTTGTTGAGATTGGGGACGGACGAATCGATGTCTGTCTGCGGCAGCAGGTTGATAATCGTGCGATCGCCTGCGGCATACGGGGCGAGCGTGAGAATCCAGACAACGCCCGCGGAGACAGCTAGCCGCGGCAGCAGCAGCAGCCACTGCGCGAACGCCGGCCCGCCCTGCTCTCCCGGCAGGAACCGCCCTGCGGGAGCTGGCAGCGCCGTCGCCTTCCAGGCCGCCGCCGCCCCGGCGGCACAGATCGGTGAGAGCAAAAACCACAGCCCGAGGAGCGACAGGAAAAACGGGACGTAGATCACCGTCTCATACATGTTGGTCACCGGGGCCCAGCCGGTGATCGCAATTCGTTGGGCAAACGCCCACGCGGTCCAGACGAGCTCAGCTGCCAGGAGCCCGACACCGCTCCAGAACATCAGCCCGCGAACGCGGCCAAACGCGAGGGCAAAGCCGGCCATTGCCGCCAGGCTGAGCACCCAGGAGTTGCGGAAAGGATCGGTCGTGTTGTAGGCCACTTCGCGTTGCGTGCTGCCTTCGGGCGGATAGGCCGTCCAGGCCAGCAGGTCGGCGTCGAGCCGTTCGACGGGCAGGTCTTCCCGGGCGACTTCGATCGACGTGCCGATCCGACGCAGCGCGGCGGCGAGCCTGCTGGAAGCCTCTGCCAGCGGCTCACTGGTGCTCAGCGTCGCCTGCTCGCTGACGGCGGCCTGCATGGCCGCGAAGGCATCTCGGGCCGCGGCAAGGTCGGCTTCGTCGTAGCCGGGAAGCAGCTCCGTCGGCGCGTCGAGCAGCACCGTGAGGCCGAGCCAGGGAGGCATGTCGTGATCGGCGTCACGCTCTGTTTCGAGGGCTCCCGCGTGGAGCGCGGGCACCACTGCTGGCGAGCCGCCGTTGTCGAAGAGCGCTTCGCCAAGCACACCGGTTTTCTCCGCAAACTGCTGCGACTGCCGCACAATGCTGGCCGAGAACCCACCCTCGACCACGAGATCGCGGAGAGCTGTCACTGCCCGCGAGGCCTCGAGCATGCCTGGCAGCACCTCGGCCGTCGGGAAGCGGGTGCTCTCCCCCATCCCCTCCAGCACGGCAAGCAGGGCTGCGTCGACCGCCTCGCAGGCGGCCGCCGCCGACGCAGTGCCAGCGGCGTCGTCGCTGCCACCAGCCGCCTCGCCCTCGGCGGCTGCGGCCGCCTCGGCGTCGCCGATGGCAGTTCGCAAAGGCCGCCAGCTGGCGACGAGCGTCTCAAAGAGTGAGGTAAACCGGGTGCGACCGATGGCGTCGTCGCTGCTGCGAAAGGTCAGCTGGCGGTAGGTGACATACGCCCGCCACAGCTGGTCGACCTTCGCGTCGACGCCCTCAAGGCGAAACTCATCGCCGGCGGCCTGGGCCCGCCGCCGTCGCTCGTCGATCTGCATCAGCCGCTCGCGAAGCGGGCCCGATTCTGCAACATCCGCCGGGCTCGCGTGCTTCAGCCGCTGCTTTCCATCGGGCCCTTCGTCGAAAACGGGCAGGTCGAGCAGCGCCCGCAGCTCCTCATGCTCGGCAATCAACAGCGGCACATCTTCCCAGGCCTCCGCCCGAGTGAGCCACTCCAGCAGCAGGGCATCGGCGTTCCACCGCGTCGGCTCATCGCTGTCAGGAGAGGCGAGCGACGGCCGTTGGGCGTTGGTGATGGTCTCCACCCGACGCCGGGCAAACGTGTCGAGCGGCATGATCCGGCCATCTTCAAGCACCGGGATCGCTCGCCAGGCGGCCAGCGGGTCGCTGCCGACGCCCTCAGCCGCTGCTCCACACGGGAGAGCAATCAGGCTGGCAAGCACAACAAGGCTCGAGACAGCGAGCAGCTTTCGCGTGGGCATGCACACGCGGACCGAGACGGTGGCTGGTTGCATGATGCGTAAGGTCTCCTGATGTCGGGCGTAGTCGAGCCGCGAGTGCCGCAGGCTCCGCTGGCAGTGGTGCAACAACAAAACAGCAACGGGGTTGCTCAAACGGCGACGAGCTTCTCGGCCGGCTTCGCTGGGGCGATGGAGCTCTCGCGAGCGACCCGTCGCTTGGGGGCGAAGAAGTAGGCCTTCATGTAAAACATCGTGAAAATCCCCGCCACGATCAGCAGGCTCCCGAAGTATTTTGTGCCGCGGCCGGGATCGTAGTTGACGGTGAGCACCGACGCCTCCAGCCGCTCCGGCGGCTCCCCGCCATTGGCCTCAGTCATCTTCGTCGCAAACCGTTCATAGAGCGGGTCGCCGGGAAGCCAGGGGCCCATAAAGCTTTCTTGAAACAGCCGGTAGGAGTGGCCGCTTTGGGGATCAGAGAAATCGACCGGCGCGTTCATCGTGATGGTGACAGGCTGTTCCACCAGTGGATCTCCAGCGTCGTCAACAAACTTCACGATGCTCGAGAAGTGGCTCGCCTGGCTGGTGCCGGGGTCGAGCCGTCGCTCGAAGTTTTGCAACGCCACATCGAAGCCGATGTCGACCGCGTCGGGCTCCATGGTGACGGCCACGGTGCGGCCTCGGCCGTTGACGACCTTTCGCTCAGTGCTGTTCGGGGGTTCGGGAGCGGGCTCAATCGGCATTCCCGCCAGCCAGAACTCTTCGGAGGTGCCATCGACTGTGAGCCGCAGCTTGGCCGCCCGCCGCTTGGCTGAAGGCGGTTTGCTCTTGTCGAAAGGCAGCGGCAGCGTGACCACCTCAAGCTCATCGGCGGGCAGGAATCGCTCCACCTGCATCTGGAGCGTGCCCATCGGCATGGAAAACGCCTCCACGCCCTGCCCATCCAGTGGGAGCGGGCCGGCCGTGAGTTTTGGAGGCTGCCAGCAGCGGTAGTAGAGCTGGCGATCGCTGCCCTGGATGACGTCGATCCGGCTCTTGGCCTGGCCCTGCATGCGGGCGGCAGCATCGGCGACCTCCGGCTCAATCCAGAGCGCCCCATACACCCCTGCCCGGGTGGCCTGCACCGCCACCTCCGGCATGTCGGCCACGATCACGACCTCTTCGCCAGCGTCGTCGCTGCCGCGGAACACGCGACCGCGAACAGCCGAGAGCCGTGGCTCAAAGTCGGTCAGTTCGAAGGCGATGTTGGTGCCGGCGATGACCTGCCGGCCTTTCCCGATCGCCTCATCGACAACGACGCGGTGCACCGCACCGTCGGCCACCAGCACCAGCTGGCCCTGCGTGCCAAAGCCCAGCTCGGCATCGGGACCGGCTGCCAAGAATGCGTCGGTTTCTGCCTGAGAACGAGCCTTCCAGAAGACCACGGTTCCTCCGCCAACCGTCTGGCGGTGACGAGGCGTTCCGCCGGCCAGCGGGTTGGGCTGCCAGCTCAGTTCCACCGGGATCCACATGCTCTGCGGATTCGTGGCCCCTGCCCCGCCAAAGGCATCGCTGCCAATCCGCAGGCTCACGCTCGGAGCGAGCACTGCGGTGGAGTCTGCAAAGAAATCGAGCACCTCCAGGCGGATGCTCCCGTCGTCAAAGAGCACTCCACCATCCCGGGCCGCGAGCCCCCAGGGAAACCACGATCGCTTGGCTGGCGGCGCCGCACCGGCGACCGGCTGCACGCCTGCTCCCGGATACTCGATCCAGTTGAACGGGCCCGAGCGGAATGGAATCGGGCCGATGGTCCGCGCGGCGTTTTCGCCGCCGGCCTGGCGTGCCGCTCCAGCCGAGCCAACTTTGAGCACAAAGGAGTGGGAATCCTCATACGCTAGCCGTCCGCGGTCGCCCTCGATCAATGGAATCTGGGCGTCGATTCCTCCCCGCTGCGACATCAGGCAGCCGGCGAGCAAGACGAGCAGGCCGATGTGGGTGATCACAAACCCGGTCTGGTGCCGTTTCCAGGGGTAGCGGATGGCTGCTGCAGAGAAAATGCTCACCGCGAGAAGGGCGTTGAGCAGCGTGAACCACCAGGTGTTCCAGATTCCAAACTTGACGGCCTCGGTGCCAAAGGCACTTTCGACGAAGGTGCCCACGCCCAACACGATCGCCAGCAGCGAGATGAGAACGACAGCCAGCTGCAGCGACGCGAGAAACTCGTAGCAGCGAAGCACCGTGCGAACGAACCACGGCTGATCAGGTGAGGCGAGCCGGCGGGCCATGAAGTGCTCGAAGAGGCGGGGGCGGGCGTAGGGGAAGAGCGCCACCGCCCTTCTCCACCGCCATTATAGCGCCGCCAGCGGCCCCGCGGAGCAAGCAGGCGTCGAGCGGGGCTCGTCCTGGTGCACAGCGGCTCGCGAGGCGGCGATTGGCCTACCGCCAGCCGATGGTTTCGGCCAAGGCGTCGAGCACCGGATTTCCAACCGGAGTGCTGCTCCCGATCGTCCGCACGAGGTCGTACGCCATGAAAGCACCGATCAGCATCAGCAGGCTCATGCAGACCAGACTGGCGATCTGCAGGCCGGTAAACCGCATCTCTGGAACACCCGGCTCGGTGATGATGTCGGCGCCAACCAGCGAACCGGAGAAACTCTCCACGCCGCTCTCATCGCCAAAGCTCGAGCCAGCTCCGTCGAGGGCGTCTCCAAAGAAACTGCCCTCTCCCGACTCCGACGAAAGCTCGACCACCTGGGAGGCACTCTCATCGTCGCCGAGAGGCTCGCCGAGATCGAAGTCGTCGCCGCCGCCGCCGAGGTCGAGCTCATCGGTCGATCCCGCGTCGAGGTCGCCATCGATCCCGTCTGCTGACAGCTCGATGCCTCCGAGGTCGTCGCCGGAGAGCTCCACGTCGGAGATCGCAGCGGCAACTTCCAGGTCGTCGCCAGCGGACGGTCCCGACGCCGCGTCGCTGTCGCCCAGTTCGATGCCTGAGATCTCCAGCGATCCCTCATCGAGCTCCAGCCCACTCTCGCCCGAGGCCGCGATGCTCGCGCTGTCGCCGAGACTGCCGCTGTCGCCGAGCTCCAGGTCGCCCAGGTCGAGGTCGTCGGTGCTTCCCTTGGCGGCCGGAGGTGGAGTGGCGTCGCCACCGCCGCCTGCTCCAGAGGCAATGATCGAATCGATGTCGGCGGCCGAGCCGCCGAGGAGCGAGTCGCCACCGCTGAGGGCGAGGTCGTCGCCGAGCTCCAGCGCTTCACCCTGAAGGTCGCTGCCAGCCTTGGCCTGAGGGGCCTCGTCGAGGCCAAGGTCATCAAGCGCCAGCGGCTCATCGAGGTTGAGGTCATCGTTGACGGGCTCAGGCGTGATGGCCGAGGCCAGCAACGGCTCGCTCCCGAGTTCGACGGTCAGGTCGTCGTCGTCGTCAGCGCCGGCCGTCTCCTCCCATGAGACGGCATCGCTGCTGTCCTGCTTTCGTCGCTCAATCTCGTCGCCGCGAAACTTCAGGTTGCCGCCGTCCCGAATCGGGAACAGCTCCTTGCGGTCGACCAGCTTCTGAACGTCGTCTGCGGAGATCCCCAGCGCGGCTGCCGCCTCGTCGA
>CALCGM010000645.1 GCA_937900985.1 uncultured Planctomycetaceae bacterium
TCCCGCACCACCGGCACGAGCATGTGGGCCGTCACGCCGTAGGGGGTGGCCAGGTGCAGGTCGACCATTTCACGGCTGTTGCACAGGGCGAGGCTGTCGGCACATGGCGGGCTTGAGCCCTCGGTCGCGGCCGGCTGCGGGGCTGGGAGCCGCTCGGGAGAGCCTGCCGGCGGGGGCAGCTCTTCAGGGGCAGCTGGTGACGCCGCCTGCGGCATCGCCGGCAGGGTGGCCACGCCCGGTGGGATGTCGGCCCGCAGCACCTCGCGGCTGATCAGCGTGATTGGCACCGGGCGGCCGCCAGCAATCAGGCTCGTGTCGTGCACGCTGAAGCCGCGGCCGATCAGGTAGAGGCTGGTGCTGCTGTCGGGGTTGATGCCCGGGGCTCCATACCAGCCGAGCAGCTCCGGCGCGAGGGCCGTGGTGCCGGTGGAGAAGAGCTCGAAGCCGCCAGCGGTGTTTTCGTAGGGGAGCTGGGAGGTGAGCGACTGCAGGGGGAGCTCGCGGTCGAGCTGCTCAACCCGCCGCAGCAGGGGCCGCAGCACGGTCGTGGGGAGCCTGCAGCCCGCAGGCGTCGCGGTCGCGCCCGACATCCGCAGCGAGGCAATCATCTGCGAGCAGCTGACGGCCTCTTCCAGCGATGGCTCGGTGCAGCGGGGATGGGCAAGCGAGAACCAGTTGGTGCGAACGTCGAAGGTGACCGCCGGCACAAACGAGGGCATCACCAGGATCGCGGTGCACTCGCGGATGCCCGGCTCGAGCTGGCGGGCCGCGAGGTCGGCGTCGGCCGAGGGGCCGCAGAGGGTTTCGGTGAAGGTCGCCAGGGCGCCGCGGGTCGGCGGCGACTGCACCCGCGGAAAAAACCGCCAGCCGAAGGTGTCGCTGCCGTGGGAAAAGCCGACCGCGGTGCGGTTGAGGGCGAGCGTGGCCATGTCGGTTTCCATGCGGCGGGTGTAGCGGCTCAGCGTTGCAGCCGACATCCGGCCGCTGGCGAAGGCCATCGCCATCGCGATCTGCGTTTCCCGGCGACGGGCGTAGGAGTCTTCGATGTTCTGCTCCTGCACAACAGGATCGAGGGCAAACACATGCAGTGGCCAGCGGGCCTGCACATAGCGGTTGAAGGCCGCGCGGGCCAGTGGCGATGGGGCAGGGCCGTAGAAGGGGCCCGCTTCGGCGGCCAGCATGCCGTCGCAGTCGGTCTGCTGCATGTCGAGGGTGAGCTGGGCGTCGAGCAGGGCCGACTCCACAAGGATGCCCCAGGCGAGCACGGCGGTGGTGGTGTGGCTGATCGGGTGGGCTGCGGGCGGGCCCGCGGCGTCGAGCTGGGCGAAGAAGCGGTCTCGCAGCTGGTCGATCTCGGCTGCCCGGCGGCCCCGGATCAGAGAGGCGAGGTTCCAGCTGGGCAGCTCCAGCCAGACCGCAGCCAGCTCCGGCTGGGCGAGGAAGTCTTCGGCGGCCTGCACCTCTTCGTCCAGGAAGCCGCGGACGTCGCCGTAGCCGATGCAGGGCCGGCTCGTCGGCAGGCCGGCCAGGGCCGTGTGGGTGTCGCGGATGAGCACCGCGATCTGCTCGATGCCCGAGGCCTCCACCAGCTGGGTGAAGGGGATCGGCATGCGGCTGCGGCGGGTCTTGGCCGCGGGAGCGGTGGCCGGCGAGGCGGTGGGCAGCCGTTCGGCCAGGGCGGTGATCGCAAAGGAGCGGCGGCTGTCGTTGCGAGGGAGGAGGCTCTGCGGCGAGCTGCCGACAACGTCGCGGGCCCACGCCACGCACGAGGGATCGTTGACACACCAGGCCAGGGCAGGGGCGATCAGGTCGACCAGATCGTTGACCACCAGGCTGCGGAAGGTTCGCGGCAGCAGGTTGTCGTCGAGGACGGGCTCCGCGATCAGCGTTGCCTCGGCGCCGTAGCCGCGGCGGGTGCGGCCGCCGGGAAGGATCGAGACGGGCAGCCGCACGAGCACCATCGCATAGCCGGGGGCGTCGGCGATGTCGTCGCCCTCGTTGATCCGTCGCAGCTCGTTGAGATGGTTGAGGTAGCGAGAGAGCTGGTCGAGGTGGAGGGTGGGCTCCAGGGAGATCGGGCCGTCGTCGAAGCGAAAGCCGGCAGGGCTCTCGGCGAAGGCGAGCGGCTGGGTGCGGCCGATGATCGCCGTGTCGCTGCGGCCGACGCTCTCATTGCCTGTGGGCAGCATGCCTTCGATCTGGTTGATCACGCTGGCCGAGCCGCCCGTGGAGGGCAGGGGCACCTGCTCCGGGCCACGCCGCCGGCCGGTGGCTGCCTCGAGGGCCAGGGCCATGCCCAGATACGACTGGTCGCTGCGGCGAAGGGCCGCGTTGCTGCGATAGGCAAACTGGTCGAGCTGGGCCCGCAGCTGCTCCTCGTATTCCTGCCGGTGTCGCATCAGCCGGCTCTGGCCCCACACGTCGGGATGCTTGACGACAACGGAGCCGTAGGTGTCGAGGTGTCGCTCGAGCCAGTCGAGGCGGGCGGCGAGGTCTGCCAGGCAGGGGTCGGCTGGCGGTGGGCCGTGCCGATCAAACCGCAGCGGCGCCGAGACCCTCTGCCACATGCCGCTGAGGTCGACCGCTCGTGCCGGAGCCATCAGGAGCCCGCAGCAGAGGGCCGCGGTGATGCTGGTGATGGCTCGTCGCCGGCGGTGTGCAATGACCGGGCATCTCATCGACGGCCTCGCTCAGTTTTTGATTGTGAAGACGCCCTTGCGGGTGGGATACTCCCCAGAGAACATGTTTTGTCGGTATCGGCAGCAGGAGCGTGTGCTCTCCCGGCTGCCTCCGGGAGAAAACGCGGCGGCGAGAGCGGGGCGGGGCGACCCTTCCGGCTAGTGAAGAGAGGAAAGGGGGCCTCAGGTGATGCTCGGTGATTCTCAGCAGCAATGCGGCCGGCAGCCGCTGGCCTGCATCATTCCGCCGTTTCTGCTTGAGCGGATGGCGGAGTCGGGTGATGCGGTCGTTCGTCGACGGGCGGTGGTGGATCTTGCCCAGGCCACGGCCGTGTATGCCGTGCGGGATCTCGTGCGGTCGATGCCCACGTTTCTGGCCACGCCGTCGCCCGGCTGCTGCCGGGATCGGCTGGTCTACGACGCCCGCGGCCGCGACGAGCTTCCGGGCAGGCTCGCGCGGAGGGAAGGGGATCGCCGCAGCCGCGATCCGGCGGTCAACGAGGCCTACGACTATTCAGGGGCCACCTACGACTTCTTCCACGAGCTCTTCGGCCGGAACTCACTCGATGATGCCGGCATGAGCCTGATCTCGAGCGTGCATGCCGGCGAGGCCGACGGCGAGGGCTATCAGCCGATGAACAACGCCTTCTGGAATGGCTCGCAGATGGCCTACGGCGATGGCGACGGCGTGGTGTTTGAGCGGTTTACGCGGTCGCTCGATGTGGTGGCCCATGAGCTGACGCATGGCGTGCAGTCGTTTACGAGCAACCTCGTGTATCGCGGGGAGAGCGGGGCGCTCAACGAACACTTCGCCGATGTGTTTGGCGTGCTCGTGCGGCAGTGGCATCAGGCGGCCGCGGCAACGAAGGGGGAGCAGCCGCCGCGGAGCTGGCTGGTCGGGGCGGAGCTGGTGGTGCCCGCAGACACGCGGCGGGCTGTTCGCGACATGCAGCATCCGGGCACGGCCTATGTGGATGATCCGCTGCTGGGCACCGACCCGCAGCCAGCCCACATGAAAGATCGCTACCGCGGCAGCGCCGACCGTGGTGGCGTGCACATCAACTCAGGGATTGCCAACCGGGCGTTTGTGTTGGCGGCTGAAGCGCTCGACGATGAGCCCTGGGAGACGGCCGGCCGCATCTGGTATGACGCGATGCTGGAGATTCCCAGCCGGGCAGGCTTTGAGGATGCCGCGCGGATCACCGTGCGGATTGCCCGCGACGAGCATGGAGCGGCGGTGGCCAAGGCGGTGCGGGCCGCCTGGAAGGCCGTGGGCGTGACGGTGCCGGCGGGGCGGAAGCCACGGTAAACGCGAAGGGCCGCGTCGGCTTCGTGGCCGCACGGCCTGATGGGAGAGTGGAATGACGGCAGCCATCCTGCGAGTGACCTACACCGAGTCGGGCGGGTTTGCGGGGCTGGTCCGCAGCTGCCGGCTCGAGGCGGC
>CALCGM010000646.1 GCA_937900985.1 uncultured Planctomycetaceae bacterium
TCGCCAAGCTGACCCTCAAGGAGCGGCTCCTCGACCATCGCAATCAGGCCGCCTGCCGCTCCTGCCATGAGCGGATCGACCCCTGGGGCATCGCCCTGGAAAACTACGATGCGATCGGCGGCTGGCGAGAGGAGGTCGGCGGGCAGCCGGTGGATGCCAGCAGCACGCTCTTCAACGGCCAGCAGCTCGACGGCGTTGCTGGCCTCAAGCGCTATCTGCTTGAGGCGCGGGCAGGCCAGTTTCGCCGGGCGATGATTGCCAAACTCGCCCGGTATGCCGTGGGGCGGCCGCTGACCTTTGCCGATCATGCCCAGGTGGAGGCGATCGCTGCCGACCTCGACGAGCGGGGCGATGGCCTTGCTACGATGATTGAGGTGCTTGTGGAGAGCGATCTGTTTCGCTCGCCGTAGGGAGCCGCAGCACGTCCGGTGTGCTGAAACAAGGAGAAGCCGATGGCCGTCGACATCGCCCGCGTGAACCGTCGCCGCTTTCTGCGAGGAACCGGCGTGGCCCTGGCGGTGCCCTGGCTTGAGGTTGCCGCACCGCTCCACGCGGCAGCCGCGACCGCGGAGCCGATGCGTCGCCTGGCCTGCTTCTACATGCCCGATGGCGTGCCGATGCCGCTGCGGGAAGACCCGGCCTACCGCGAGTGGTCCTGGTTTCCGCATGGAGCCGGTAGCGACTTTACGTTCAGCAAGTGCCTCGACCCGCTGGAGCCCCTGCGACAGCACGTGACCGTGCTCTCGGGCTTCTCCCATCCGCATGCCCGCAGCATCCACGGCCACTGCAACGCCGACCAGTTTCTCACCGGTGCTGCGACTGGCGGCGGCGGCGACTATGCCAACGCGATCTCGCTCGACCAGGTGTTTGCAGCACACGTCGGCGACCGCACGCGGCTCTCGTCGCTGGTGCTCTCCACCGATGGGGGCACCGGCACCTCCCGCGGCGCCCACACGCTGTCGTTCACCGCCAGCGGCCGACCGATCCCGGCCGAGCACCGGCCCAAGCAGATCTTCGACATGCTCTTCGTGAAGCAAGACGCGCGGGCGTCGCGGCGGCTGGCGATGAGCCAGAGCGTGCTCGACGATCTGCTCGAGGATGCCCGCGGCCTCAAGCGGTCGATCTCTGCTGAGGATCAGCAGGCGGTCGATGCGTATCTCGAGAGTGTTCGCGAGACGGAGCTGAAGGTCGCCAAGGCCCGGGCCTGGCTCGACATTCCGCTGCCCCAGGTCGACGTGGATCACCTCACCCTCGACATCACGCCCGAGAAGCCGCAGACCTATCTCGAGACGATGTTTGATCTGATGCACCTGGCCTTCATGACCGACTCCACCCGCGTGGCCACGTACCAGCTGGGCCGCGAAAACGGAATCGGGGTCAGCGACTACCTGGCCCGCGCCGTGGGCTTCCATCTCACCCACCAGCTCTCCCACGAGACCAAGCAGCCCGACGGCTGGAAGAACTTCGGCACCTACTGCCGCTTCTTAAGCGAGCAGCTCGGGCGGTTTCTCGACAAGCTCGAGGCCACGCCCGAACCTGCGGGCTCCGGGACGATGCTCGACAACACGCTCGTGCTCTTCGGGTCGGCGTCGAGCGCCTTCCATCTCTCCCGCAACTATCCGCTGGTCCTGGCGGGCGGCGGCTCGATGGGCTTCCGGCACGGGCAGTATCTCAACCGCGCCGGCGACCAGGTTCAGGGCGGGGCCTGGGACGGCGGCACTGAGCCGTGGCAGGAGGAACAGCTTCGCGAGGATCTGCCGCTTGCCAATCTGTTTGTCACGATGCTGCAGCGGCTCGGTGTGGAAATCGATCGGTTTGCCGACAGCAGCGGCACGGTTGACGAGGTCTAGCTCTCTGTGCGAAAAGCCATCCTTGGCCTTTTGCCACTCAAGCGATGCCCTCCAGGCCGATGTTTTTGTAACACGTCTGCGAGCGGCAACCGGATGTGCGGCACTACGGCGTTTTCCCCCGATTCCCCTCAGAACAGCATCTGATGAATGTCTTCCAAGGCTGCATGCCTGCCCTGATGACCCCCTGCGACACCCGCGGGGAGCTGCTGCACGACGTCCTTGTGGCAACCGCCAGGCAGCTGATCGATGCCGGCATGTCGGCGGTGATCTACTGCGGCTCGATGGGCGACTGGCCGCTGCTGACTGATGCCCAGCGGCAGGAAGGGGTGCGGCGGCTGAGCGACGCCGGGATCCCCGTCATCGTCGGCACCGGTGCCCAAAACCCCGCCGCTGCCGCGACCCACGCAGCGCATGCCGCCGAGGCTGGAGCAGCGGGGCTGATGGTGATTCCGCGGGTGCTCTCCCGGGGCACCTCAGTCACCGCCCAGCGGCATCATTTCGCCGGCATCCTCAAGGCGGCCAACGGCCTGCCGGCGGTGATCTACAACAGCCCCTACTACGGCTTTGAGACCAAGGCGGATCTCTTCTTTCAGCTGCGACAGGAGTTTCCCAACCTCGTCGGCTTCAAGGAGTTTGGCGGGGCGGCCTCACTGACCTACGCCGCCGAGCACATCACCAGCGGCGACCCCGATCTGGCCCTGATGGTGGGCGTCGACACGCAGGTGTTTCACGGCGTGGTCCGCTGCGGGGCAGTCGGAGCGATCACCGGCGTGGGCAACGCCCTGCCGCGGGAGGTGCTCCGTCTGTTTGAACTCTGCCGACAGGCGGCCGCAGGTGATGCCGAGGCGCGGCGGCTGGCCGGTGAACTCGATGCGGCGCTCTCGGTGCTCTCCACCTACGACGAAGGGCCTGATCTCGTTCTTTACTACAAGCAGCTGATGGTGCTCGAAGGCCACGCCGAGTATGCCTGTCAGCTCAATCCCAGCGACATGCTGAGCCGTTCACAGCGAGGCTTCCTGGAAGCGCAGTGGCGGCAGTTTCGTTCCTGGTGGGACGCCTGGCCGGGCCGAGGCTGATCATGTCGCAGACAACCGTGCAGACGGCGTGTGAGCGGATCGCATTCATCGACAGCCATACCGCCGGTGAGCCGACGCGGCTGATCCTGGCTGGCGGGCCCGACCTGGGCGGTGGCTCCGTTGCCGCACAGCGGGACCGGCTTCGCGAGCACGACTGGCTTCGCCGCTGCGTGATCCATGAGCCGCGGGGCCATGAGGCGATCGTGGGAGCGGTGCTCTGCACGCCTGAGGATCCGCAGGCGGCCTGTGGTGTGATCTTCATCAACAACACCGGCATTCTCGGCATGTGCGGCCACGGCACGATCGGCGTGGCGGTCACGCTGCATGCGATGGGCCGCATCGGCCTGGGCCGGCACCGCTTCGAGACGCCGGTGGGGCCGGTCGAGGTGGAGCTGCTCTCGCCACACCGAGTGGCGATGGAAAACGTGCCGAGCTTCCGGCATCGGCAGGGTGTGACGGTCGAGGTCGACGGGCTCGGCCCGGTCACCGGCGATATCGCCTGGGGCGGCAACTGGTTTTTCCTGTCACCCAACGCACCATGCCCGGTGGCCGCTGAGAACATTCCGCAGCTGCTCGACGCGGCGGCTCGCGTCCGTCGCGGGCTTGAGCGGGCGGGGATCTGTGGAGCTGCTGGCGGCGAGATCGACCACATCGAGTTTTTCGAGCACAGCCAGACACCGGGCGTCGATGCCCGCAACTTCGTCTACTGCCCCGGCGGGGCCTTTGACCGCTCGCCCTGCGGCACCGGCACGAGCGCCACGCTCGCCTGCCTGGCTGCCGATGGCAGGCTCGCTCCGGGGGCGACCTGGGTGCAGGAGAGTGTGCTCGGAGGGCGGTTCGAAGGACGGTATCGCCCGGCCGACGGAGGGCGGGTGATTCCCACGATCACGGGCGACGCCTACGTGACCGCGGAGGGCTTTCTCCTGCGACAGCCGGGCGATCCCTTTGCAGAAGGCCTTTTGCAGAAGCCAGAAGGAACGGGCCGATGAGCGGCGAACACGCGGAGCTGACGAGCGGTTCGGTTCTCGTGGCCGGCGGTGGCATCGTGGGCATCGCCTGCAGCCACTACCTCCAGGCCGCGGGCTTTGAGGTCACGGTCATCGATCACGGTGAGATCGGTGGTGAGTGTTCGCATGGCAACTGCGGCTACATCTGCCCCAGCCATGTCGCGCCGCTGACGGAGCCGGGGGCGATGAAGCTGGCGATGAAGTCACTCTTCAATCCCCGCTCCCCCTTTCGCGTGAAGCCCCGGCTAAGCCCCGCGCTTGCCTGGTGGATGCTGCAGTTTGCCAGGCGGTGCACCCATCGGCAGGTGCTCTCCGCGGGCCGGCATCTGCAGACGATCCTTGAGGCGTCGATCGCGGAATACCGATCGCTGATGGCCAGCGAACAGCTCGACTGCGAGTGGGAGGAGCAGGGGCTGCTGTATGTCTTTGAGCACGAGGGGCCGCTGGAGGCCTTTGCCGCTGAAGACCGCATGCTGACGGAAAACTTCGGCCTCTCGGCTGCGCGGATTGCCGGAGCGGATCTCCCCGACTTCGATCCCGGCCTCAAGCCCGGCCTGGCCGGGGGCTTTCACTACCCTGGCGACGCCTCCGTGCGACCCGACCGGCTCTGCTCGAGCTGGGTGGAGCGGCTGCGAGCGCGGGGCGTTGGCTTTCGCGAGCACTGCAGCCTGACGCGGGTGCTCCGCGAGGGCAACCGAATCGTCGGCCTGGAGACCTCCCAGGGCCGGCTTGCCGCCGACCACTATGTGTTTGCCCTCGGGGCCCGCAGCACGCTCTGGTCGCAGCAGCTGGGAATCTCGATCCCGATTGAGCCCGGCAAGGGCTATTCGATGACGATGGCCCGCCCTGAGCACTGCCCGAGCCACCCGATCCTGTTTCCCGAGCAGAAGGTGGGCGTGTCACCCTTCGAGCAGGGCATGCGGCTGGGTTCGATGATGGAGTTTGCCGGCTACGACACGACGATCCCGCCGCAGAGAATCGCCCAGCTTCGGGATGCCGCCAGGCGGTATCTCGTGGCAAACGTCGATGGCCCAGCCGAGGAGACCTGGTTTGGCTGGCGGCCGATGACCTGGGACAGCCTGCCGATCATCGGGGCGGTGCCGGGGCTCGCTGGCGGCTATCTGGCCACGGGCCACAACATGATCGGCGTCACGCTGGCCGCGGCGACGGGCCGGCTGGTGGCCGACCTCGTGGCTGGCCGCGAGCCGTTCATTGATGCGGCGGCCTACGCACCAGGCCGATTTTCGTGAAACGCGTTCACAGCGACGGGAGCATGCCCCGCTCGCGAAGCCAGGTGATCGCGCCACTTTGCCAGGCATCCCACGACGGACCCTTGTAGCCGTTGAGACCGTGGCCACCGTCAGGTAGCCGCAGCAAGACCGCCGGCAGACCATTCTCCCGGTAGGCACGGTAGAAGAGCTCGCTGTGGGCGATCGGCACGCCGGTGTCGTCGACTGCATGGGCCAAGAAGACTGGTGGCGACTCTGCTGAGACCTGACGATGGGGGGAAAACTGGAAGGCGATCTCCTCAGACGGGCTGTCGCCAAACAGGTTTTTTCGTGAGCCGGCATGGGCGGATTCGCCCATATCGATCACCGGATACACCAGGATCGCAAAGTCGGGACGCGACGAGAGCTGCTCAACAGGATCGTCGGCGAGCGGGTTGCCATCATCAAAGAGCGTGGCTGCTGTGGCCGCGAGGTGGCCGCCGGCTGAGAAGCCGATGATGCCAACTCGCTCAGGGTTGATCTTCCACTCCGCGGCATGCTGGCGAACGGTGCGGATCGCCCGTTTGGCATCGAGCAGCGGCACCTCGGTGCGGCCGTGGGGCAGCCGATACTCCAGCACGATGCCTGTGATGCCATGGATGCCAAGCCACGTGGCGATGGAATGGCCTTCACCGTCAACCACAAGCCCACCGTAGCCCCCTCCCGGGCAGATCACGACCGCCGTGCCGGTTGGCTGGTCGGGGAGGTGCACGGTGAGAAAGGCGTTGTCGTCGACAGGGGCTGTGGTGCTGTTGCTGAGAATCGTGCCTGTCGGAGGCGTGCCTTCCCAGAGAGGCATGCTGGGGAGCGGCTCGGCGGCCATGCTGCTGCAAGCGCCGAGCGCCAGCAGCAGTGGCAGGAAGAAGGCAGCGGCCCGTCCGGCCGAGGTCGGCTGCGACGCAGTCGATGAAGAAGCGGCTGTTGGCAGGGAGGCGAGAGCCTCGCGACGGGCAGCAAGCAGGATCATGGCAAACGGTATCCACCAGAGGAGATCGTTGGTCGGCAGGGTCACGCCGAAGGCCGCAGGGACCTCACCGCGGATCAGGCCCCCGACATAGCCGAGCGGCCCGAAGATCTTCCCCAACAGACCGACCAACACGATCGGCCAGTGTCGCAGCGGGTCGGTGGCTGCCGCAAGATAGCCGATGCCATAGACCCCAACGATCATCCCCACGCACTGCCAGATGAAGGGGTAGCGAGGCTCCTCCATGCCTGTCAGCAGAAACAGCCAGGCAGGAAAGAGCACCGTCACCGCTCCCCAGAGCAGGTTGTAGATGCCCGCGGCGAGAAGCCAGTGCTGCATCCAGGGACGGCTGTGGCTCGGTGAAGCGGGGCTGCGACTCATCAGTGGGGCTCTCGTGGCAAAACGGCATCGCCGGAGTGATGCACAGACACACCCGGTTGAGAATCGTAGGCGCGTCCCCGAGATTGGCTTTTGAGTCTTCTTGAGAGCCCTTTTTAGGGCGCGTCAGCCCGGCGATTGGGAGCCCACGGCGTTTCCGGGAAATCTTTTTTCCACGCCTCATACATCCGCGTGAGCCTGGCGACATCGTCGGCATGCTCGGCGGAGATGTCGTGCTGTTCCGCTGGATCGTTCGGAATATGAAAGAGGCCCGCGGCACGTTCTGGCGTCTCGCTCTGCTGCCGCCGCGGTCTGCCACCCTGCTCGCGAGCAGAAACCACCAGCTTGAGGTCGCCGTCGCGAACAGCCCAGCGAGAACCGTTTTTCCAGTAGAGCGTCTGGTGGGGGCGGGTGTCGGGCGGGGCCGTTGGCGTCGTCAGCCAAGGCAGCAGGTTGACGCCGTCGAGAGGCTCGCTGGGGGGCGTCTCAATCTCGGCTGCGGCCATCGCCGTGGGGAAGATGTCGAGCGAGATCACCGGCTTGGTAAACACCTGCCCGGCTGGAATCTTCGCAGGCCAGCGAACTGCGAACGGCACCCGCATGCCACCCTCCCAGGTGCTTCCCTTGAAGCCGGTCAACGGCGTGTTGTCGTGGCCTCGAACGCCGCCGTTGTCGTTGATGAAAAACACGAGTGTGTTGTCAGCCAGGCCCTGCAGCTCGAGGGCATCAAGCACCATCCCGACCGCCCGGTCGAGCGCGTGGGTCATCGCCCGGTGCGTCTGATTGCCAGGGCCTTCCCCGACGGCCTCCAGGTCAGCCTCGGTGGCATGGTTTGGTCCATGCGTGGCGTTGAAGGCGAGGTACATGAAGAAGGGAGTGTCTTTTGCATCGACGATGTAGTCCACCGCAGCCCTGCCGAGTTCGTCGGTCATGTAGTCGAAGGTTTCAGGAATCGGCTCACGGTCTCGCAGCAGGCGATTGAGCACGGTCGGCTCGTCGAGGGGGAAGTAGCTGCGGGCTCCCTGCAGGAAGCCGTGGTAGTCGGTGAAGCCCCGCGAGAGCGGATGAAACGTGGGGGCGTAGCCGAGGTGCCATTTGCCAAGGGCGATGGTGCGATAGCCGCCCTCCCGCATCACGTCGGCCAGCGTGGTCTCCGTCAGCGGCAGCCCGTTGCTCTCGCTGTAGACCGGCGGAATGTTGAACTCATGGCCGAAGCGGTTCTGGTAACGGCCTGTCAGCAGGCCAGCCCGGGTGGGGCTGCAGACCGTGCCGCTGGTGTAGCCCTCGGTAAAGAGCACGCCCTCGCGTGCGATTGAGTCGATGCGGGGCGTGGAGAAGGTCTCAGACCCATGCAGCGAAAACTCGTTGTAGCCGCAGTCGTCGGAGATGATCACCACGACATTGGGCCGCTCGCCCGCCCGGGCAGCGTTGAGAAACCAGGCTGCAGTCAACGAGGCCAGCCAGGCAAACAATCGTAACGGCGTGGGTCTGCGGCGTCTCATGGCATTTCCTTGGAGGGTGAGCGGAGAGCAATGCGAGGGCTCGCCTTTATCGCATCGTGGCGAGTGCGGTCTCCCGCCTGTTGTTGGCATGTCGGCACCCCCCTCTTATAGTGTAAACTCCAGTAGAGGGCAGTAGAGGGGGTTTGCGGGGGGCAGGAGAGGGCGGTCGCATGCTGCGGGATGTTTTTCTGCGTCCAGATAACGGCTTTGCGTTCTCAAGAGGAGTTGCCGATGTCACGTTCTTCCAAGGGGTTCACGCTCGTTGAACTCCTCGTTGTCATTGCCATCATTGGTGTGCTTGTGGGACTTCTCCTGCCCGCTGTCCAGTCGGCTCGCGAGGCCGCCCGCCGCACATCGTGTACGAACAATCTCAAGCAGCTGGGATTGGGGCTGCAGAACTATCACGACACAAACGGCAAGTTTCCTGCGGGCGGTCTTTGGTGGACCAACTCGCGAGGCAACGCCAACTTTGCAAAGAATCGCGGCTCGCTCCTCGTCTACCTGCTTCCGTTCATCGAGGAGAAGCAGCTGTTTGACGCCTTCGACCTGGATCAGCCTCCGTGTTACCAGCAGTTTTCTGGTGGGGCTTCCAACGGGGGGTCGCCCTACATTGCGGGCACGAAAGTCGCGACCTACCGCTGTGCGTCGGACCCATCACCCGAACGCAACGAGATCGTGGCGGATGGCGTTCAGCCCGGCAACCTTGCGCTGTTTAGCTACGCGGCGTCGAAGGGGCCGACACGAACCGGCAACAATCCGAATGGCCGTTGCCCGGAGCGTGCCGCCTACGACGCGTACAACTACAGCACGACCGACAGCTCTCCGGCCGGCCCCTTCACCCGGATGGGCCGCGTGTATCAGTGCGTGATGTCGGATGTCGACGACGGTCTCTCGAAGACCATCTTTATGGGTGAGGTGATGGGCAACTGCGCGTTGCCCATTCACCGCGGCTGGGCGCATGCCAGCAACACACAGGGCATGATCAGCACAATTTACCCAATCAACTACGACACCTGTCAGCAGGATCAGTCGAGGGGCCCCTGTCATTGGTGGAACAACTGGAGCACCGAGTTTGGCTTCAAGTCGGCCCACCCGACTGGAGCGAGCTTTGTGATGGGTGATGGTTCGGTGCACTTCATCTCGGAGACCATCGACCACTGGACCTACCAGCGGCTTGGCGGACGGAATGAGGGTGAGCCCGCCTCGTTGCCGTAGAACGAAAGAAACGCAGCGGAGAACACAAGCGGATGAGCAGTCACAAGAGGCTATCTGTGGGATGGATCGCTGTCGCGCTGATAGCGGTGGCGAGCGTGGGCTGTGGGAGTTCTGGCCCAGAGCTTGCTCCTGTGAAAGGGGTCGTCACGCTCGAGGGAGAGCCGCTCGAGGGTGCGGTCGTGCTCTTTCAGCCCAACGACGGGGGCAAGCCGGCAACTGGGCTGACTGACGCGAGCGGCGGATTTGTGCTCACAACTCTCGAGGAGGGGGATGGGGCTCAGGTTGGTGTCAACAGCGTGTCGGTGACGAAGGAGCTTCCCTCGACGTCGTCGGCGGATGTGGAAGAGGGAGAGATCTCCGACGTGGAGCTGGGCACACCGCCGCGGTATGCGAGTCCGCAGCTTTCGGGCCTGACGGTGGACGTTCAGCAAGGCATGGAGCCGGTGACCCTTGAGCTGACCTGGGAGTAGCAGACGGTAGAACACGTCTGCCGCCGCAGGATGCGGCGAACGGCGGCCCCAAAAACCTCGGCAGGGCGTCGCCTGAGTGGGCCCAGAAACGCAGCCCAACAGCGGCGGGAGGCAGAAAGCTGAGGCACCTGCTGTCTCTGACTGCCCCAGCGTGCCAGAGAGGCCAAGCTCCCCGAGTAGGACTCGAACCTACAACCTAGCGGTTAACAGCCGCTCGCTC
>CALCGM010000647.1 GCA_937900985.1 uncultured Planctomycetaceae bacterium
CCTCGTCCCCGCCCCCGGCCGCAGATCGCCGCGAAGCGGCGAACAGGCCGTCCTTTAACCCGTCAGCGAGGGGTGAGCCCGGGCCGAATGAGCCGGCCTTGCAGTCGAGCGCAGCCCGGAGGGCGAAAGCGAGAATGCACGAGTGAGCGAAGCCAGGATGGCGAAGCGAACGCTCGGCGAATCGGCCCGGGCTCACCCCGAGCGGCCCACCCCAACCGGCCCCACGCCGAGCCTGCTTTGACGGGCCCGCAGGCAACGTCGTACGTTCTCCCGGCAACTCCTTTTTGACCGGATTCCGACGAGGCCCTTCCGCATGACTGTTCGCACCCGCTTCGCCCCCAGTCCCACCGGCTATCTGCACATCGGCGGGGTTCGCACGGCGCTGTTCAACTGGCTCTTCGCTCGGCAGCACGGCGGGCAGTTCATCCTGCGGATCGACGACACCGATGTGGCCCGCAACATCGATGAGGCGCTCGAGCCAATTCTCGATGGGCTGCGATGGCTGGGGATCGACTGGGACGAGGGGCCGGGAGTGGGCGGGCCGTATGCCCCCTACTACCAGTCGCAGCGAAGCGACCGGTATGCCGCGGCCGTGGAGCAACTGCTCGCGAGCGGCCATGCCTACCGCGACTATGCGACGCCGGCCGAGCTGGATGAGGAGCGGGCCGCCGCCCAGGCCGCGGGCAAGCCCTTTCTCTACAGCCGGAGGTTTGCGGCGTTCGATGAGGCCACAGCCCAGCGGTATCAGGCGGAAGGCAGGGCAGGGGTGGTGCGGCTGAAGATGCCCCGCGAGGGGGTGCTGGTGATCGAGGATGCGGTTCGCGGGCGGGTGGAGTTTGCCTGGGAGCGGGAGCAAGACCATGTGATCCAGCGGGCCGACGGCAGTTGTCTCTACCATCTGGCGACGGTTGTTGACGACCACGACCTGGCGATCAGCCACGTGATTCGGGCCGAGGAGCATCTCTCCAACACCCCGCGGCAGGCGTTTATTGGGCAGTCGCTGGGGTATCCGCTGCCGGCGTTTGCCCATCTGCCGCTGGTGGCTGAGCCGGGCAGCCGCACGAAGCTCTCCAAGAGGAAGCTGGAGAAATACCTGAAGAACCAAGACTTCAAGCAGGTGATGGACCACGGACTGAAGATTGCCGAGCGGATCGGGCTCTCCCCGGAGGCCGACACGTTCAATCCGGTGATCGTCGACTTCTACCGCGAGGTGGGGTATCTGCCGTGGGCGATCGACAACTATCTGGCGCTGCTCGGCTGGTCGTATGACGACAAGACGGAGTATTTCACTCGTGAGGAGCTGATCCGCTGCTTCTCGCTGGAGCGGATCAACTCGTCGCCCGCGAGCTTCGATCCCAAGAAGCTCTGGGCCGTGCAAGACACGATGATGGTGGCCCTGCCGGTGGACGAGAAGCTGCAGCTGATGCTGCCGTTTCTGGCGAAGGCCGGGCTGCTCTCCGATCCGCCGTCGCCGGAGGCGGTGGCGACGGTTCGGGAGGTGATTGTGGCCGCAGGCGATCGGCTGAAGGTTGCCGGCGACATCCTCGTGTATGCCGACTTCTTCCTGATGGATGAGCCGCCGATGGACGAGGCCGCGGTTGCCAAGCGGCTGGCGAAGCCGGGCACGGCGGCGCTGCTGAAGGCCTATGCCGCGGCGGTTGCGACGGTCGATCCCTTCGAGCCGGAGCCGCTGGAAGCGGCGCTGAAGCAGGTGGTCGGCGATGCGGGCGCGAAGGTGGGCGACCTCGTGCATGCGGTGCGGGTGGCGGTGAGCGGGAAGACGGTGGGGCCGGGCCTCTACGAGTCGTTGGCGATCTTGGGGCGAGAAAAGTCGCTTGCCAGATTGACGCGGGCGCTGCCACTGTGTGGCGACGGCTGAGCAGGGCCGGGGAGGGGGCTCGTTGCCCAACCCGGGCATGCCCCGTACATTCCGTGTTTTCCTGCTCGTATGCCGCAAGGAGTGCCCCATGCCGTTGCTCGTCGTCGGAAGCGTCGCCATCGATTGCGTCGAGACCCCCACCGCCAGCCGAGATGATGTGCTCGGCGGGTCGGCCGTGTTTTTCTCGTATGCCGCGAGCTTCTTTTCGCCGGTGCGGATGATCGGCACCGTCGGCGACGACTTTCCGGCGAAGCACACGACCTT
>CALCGM010000648.1 GCA_937900985.1 uncultured Planctomycetaceae bacterium
GAGCAGCCAGGCTCGCGAAAAGATTTTGGCCGCTGGCGGGAAGGTCACGGAGATTCCTGGCCCAGCAGCGGTGGTCAAGGGTCAGAAAAAGTCGTCGCAAAAGGGATCGCGTAAAACACCGGCGACGGAGTAGGCTCTCGTTCCCGGCTGAGGCCGGGATGCGATGACCGGCCCGTGCGGCACCCGCCGCGGGTTGCCCCAACGCCTCAGGAGGAAGCGGACTGGTGCTCGAGAAACTCCGCATTATTTTCACGATTCCCGAACTCCGGCAGAAGATTCTGCTCACGTTGGGGCTGTTGGCGATCTACCGTGTCGGCTGGCAGGTTCCCTTGCCGATTGTCGACCCACAGGCGATGACGGCCTTTGCAGAGGAGGCCGGCGGCCTCGGAGACCTGCTGAAGACTGTTGCCGTGTTTTCGGCAAGCCAGCTCTCGCAGGCCACGATCTTCGGCCTGGGCATCATGCCCTACATCTCGGCCTCGATTATTTTCCAGCTGCTCGGAACGGTCTGGCCTCCGCTGGAGCGTCTGCAGAAGGAGGGTGAGGGCGGCCGGAAAAAGATCAACGAGTACACCCGGTATGCGACCGTGGTGATCTGTGTTGTGCAGAGCTGGGCGTATGTGGCCTTTCTGGCGTCGACGAGAATCGGCGATATGCCGCTGATCGACTCGGCGTTTCTCGTCGATGGCCGGCTTCCGTTGATGTGGCAGCTGGTCGCCGTGATGACGATGACAGCAGGCACGATCTTCCTGATGTGGCTTGGCGAGCAGATCGACGAGTTTGGCATCGGCAACGGTATCAGCCTGCTGATCATGGCGGGCATCTTGGCGGCCATGCCCAGTGCGTTGGTGGAGCTGACCAGCGACACCAGCTGGGAGCTCGGTGGCGGTGGCGGCAAAATGGGCGTGGAGACGCTCATTGTGCTGGCCGCGCTGTTCGTCGGCGTTGTGGCTGGCGTCGTCTTCATGACCCAGGGGCAGCGTCGGATCCCCACCCAGAGCGCGAAGCATGTCCGCGGGCGTCGGGTGTATGGTGGCACGCGGCAGTATCTTCCGCTGCGGGTCAATCAGGCTGGCGTGATGCCAATCATCTTCGCGAGCTCGCTGCTGCTGTTTCCGCAGATGCTCTTTCAGTATCTGCACAACGCCAATCCAGGCAGCCAGGTTCTCGCGTCCCTGCACGATTCGTTTACGCGGGGGCAATCGTTCATCTACAACCTGCTCTATGTGTTGCTGATCTACTTCTTCTGCTACTTCTGGACGGCGATCACTTTCAATCCGAAGGATATCGCCGACAACCTGAAGAACTTCGGCAGCTTCATTCCCGGATATCGGCCTGGGAAGCGGACAGCGGACTATCTTGAGCGGGTGATGGAGCGGATCACCTACGTCGGTGCTGGCTTCCTGGCTCTGGTGGCGATCATTCCCACGATCGTGGCCGGGGCTCTGGGAATTCCGGCGCAGATAGCGAGTTTCTATGGCGGCACAGGGCTGCTGATTGCGGTGAGCGTTGCCTTTGACCTCGTGCAGAAGATCGATAGCCATCTCGTGATGCGCAACTACAGCGGCTTGCTGGAGAAATCCTGAGCCGCACCGTGCCGGTCATCGCCGGTGTCTCATCCTCGGAGTGTTCGGCAGCCGACCACGTTTGCCACACCACCTCGTCGTGCTGCCGGTTTCGAAGTCGGTAGCGGCCCATATTCATGCGGATCGTCCTTATTGGGCCACCGGGAGCCGGCAAAGGCACGCAGTGCCAGAGGCTCGTGGAGTACCTGGACGTTCCCCATCTCTCCACCGGCGAGATGCTCAGGCAGGCTGTCCTGGAGAAGACTCGCGAAGGGCAGCAGGCGGCGAGTTTCATGGAGCATGGGCAGCTCGTGCCCGATGAGCTGATCGTTGGCATGGTGAGCCAGCGTCTGATGAGGCCGGACTGCCGCAAAGGCTGTCTGCTCGACGGTTTTCCTCGAACGTTGCGTCAGGCTGCGACGCTCGACGAGTTTCTCGAACGTCAGGCGATGAGCCTCGATGGCGTGATCGAGCTCGCGGTGCCTCGTGAGGAACTCGTGCGGAGGATGCTCAACCGCAAGCGAGAGGATGACGATCCAGAGATTTTTTCTCGACGGATCGAGAGTTTTGAGCGGCAGACTGCTCCTCTCCTCGACTACTACGGCCGCCAGCGGAAGCTTGTCAGCATTGACGGGCTGGGAACAGCCGACGAGATCTTTGGGCGAGTGAGGGCTGCGGTCGAAGGGTTTGGGCGTCGTCATCAAGGCCACGATGACGCCGATCGCTGAAGAGAGGGGCCGTCGCGGTGACGGCCGGTGTGGGCCCGTGGCAGTGCTATACTTTCGCTCTTGCGGCTGCACTGCTCCGACGGATGAGTGCCTGGATACAAACGAGCCTGGCCAACGAGAGTCGAGTCAATACACGTGGTGAATCTTCGTTCCCCGAGGGAAATCGCGGCGATGCGCCGCGCCGGATTGATTGTTTGGGCGGCCCATCAGC
>CALCGM010000649.1 GCA_937900985.1 uncultured Planctomycetaceae bacterium
TCGCTTGAGGCCGACTGCAGGCTGCTCGCCGAGGCTGGCGTGCGATGGGTGTTTGCACCGCCGGTCGAGGCCCTCTATCCGCCCGGCGATGCCACGCGGGTTGTTGTGGATGGCCCCAGCCGCCGCTGGGAAGGCGAGCATCGGCCTGGCCACTTCCCCGGCGTGGCCACCGTCGTCTGCAAGCTCTTCTCGATGGTGCCGGCTGACGCTGCCTTCTTCGGCGGCAAAGACTGGCAGCAGACGGTGGTCGTGCGGCGGATGGTGCGCGACCTGGCGATTCCAGTCGATGTGGTCGTCTGCCCGACTGTCCGCGAACCCGATGGCCTCGCCCTGAGTTCTCGCAACGTGTATCTCGGCAGCGACGATCGCCTGCGAGCCGTGGCCCTCTCTGAGGGGCTCGCGGCGGCCCGCAGCTGCTGGCAGCAGGGCGGCACGGCAGCGGAGGCCACAGCGGCCTTGGCCGCGCCGCTTGCCCGTGAAGCGATCGACGTTGACTATGCGGTGGTGGTCGACCCCGACAGCCTCGAGCCGCATCCAGGCGACGCTCGTGGACTGCCAGCGATCGCGCTGGTGGCCGGCCGGGTCGGCCCGACCCGGCTGATCGACAACATGCTTCTCTCCTGAGCCTTCCTCTCCCTCCACCAGCACGACGCGAATGGTTTCCACGCTGTTTCACATTCCGTCGCGGATCGGTGATCCCGAGAGTGGCGTGCCGCTGTTTGGCTTCGGCCTGCTGCTGGTCTTGTGGGCGGTCGCTGCGGTGGCTGCCACGCTGTGGGTCGCCTGGCGATCCGGCTGGCCGGTCGCCGTGCGGAGCCTGCTGCTGCCGCTGTCGCTGGTTGGCGGAATGATCGTGTGGGTGCTGCCGGCCCTCGACGACGGCCAGGGCATCCCGATTCGAGGCTACGGCGTGATGCTCCTGGCGGCCGTCGCGGCGGGCACCTGGCTTTCGATCGTCCGCGGCCGCAGGATGGGCTTCGACGCCGACACCCTGCTGGGCCTGGGCACCCAGATCTTTCTCTGGGGCCTTGTCGGGGCGCGGATTTTCTACGTGATCGAGTATCACGAGCAGTTCTTCGGCCAAGGCCGCCCCCTCGCCGAAAGCCTCGCTGCCGTCGCCAACGTGGCCGCCGGTGGCCTGGTGGTTTTCGGGTCGCTGCCAACCGCGGCCGTGGCGGCCTGGTGGTTTGCCCGCCGGCGGGGCCTCGACCTGCTGCAGCTGGCCGACTGCATCGCCCCGGGGCTGCTCGTGGGGCTCGCCTTGGGTCGGGTCGGCTGTTTTCTCAACGGCTGCTGCTTCGGCGGCGAGTGCGACCTGCCCTGGGCGGTCACCTTCCCACCCGAGAGCCCGCCCTGGTTTGCTCAGGTGCAACGCGGCCTGCTGCCCAACCTTCCGCCGGAGACCGTCGGCCGCAGCCTGCCGGTGCATCCGGCGCAGCTCTACGCCGCCATCGACGCCGGGCTGCTGGCGTGGCTTGCCGTCTGCTTCACCCCGCTCGCTCGACGCGATGGCCAGGTGTTTGCTCTCGTGCTCACCATCCACCCGATTTCGCGGATCCTGATCGAAATGATCCGCGTCGATGAGCCCCCGGCGCTGGGCACCCCATTTTCCATTTCACAGCTGATTTCCCTGGTGCTGCTCGGGGCTGCTGCCATGCTCTGGGTGGTCACCTTTCGTCGGCCGCCACGGGTTTCCTTTGACAGCAGCTCCCTGACCGGCTGACACTGGAAGTTTCCGGGAATCTTTTTGCCGCTCGAGGCGTCAAAGTGCAGGACAGCGAGATCATCGAACGCGTGCTCGCAGGCGATCACGCGGCCTACGCCACGCTTGTCGAGCGACACCAGCCGCAGATTCTGCGTCTGCTCGAACGGCTCGTGGGGTGTCGTGACACGGCCCAGGATCTCGCGCAGGAAGCGTTTATCGCGGCCTTTCGCGGCCTGAAGTCGTTTCAACACAAAAGCAGTTTCTCGACATGGCTCCACCGCATTGCCTGCAACAAGGCGACCTCGGCTGCCCGGCGTCGCCGTCCTGTGCCGCTTGCCCCAACTGCCGATCCTGTTGCGGAGACGAGCGACGTCTCGGCCCGGCTCGAACTGGCAGACAAGGCGGAGGCGGTGAAGCAGGCGCTCGCCCAGCTCGATCAGCGGTATCGAGCGGTGGTCGTCCTGGCCGATATGGAAGACGCAACCTACGAGTCGATCGCGGGAATCCTCGACATCCCGGTCGGCACAGTCCGCAGCAGGCTCCACAGGGCCCGCATGGAGCTTCGCGAACGGCTCAGGCCTTTCGTCGCAGCACAATCGAGTTCCTCGTAAGACGGCTGCCAGGATGACACTCGAATCAGATTCACCGACGATCAGCGAATGGCTTGATGGCCGGCTTCCAGCAGAGGAAGCCGATGCGGTGGCTGCTGCCGTACGAGCCAACCCACAGCTCGCAGAAGTCGCGGCAGAGCTCCGCCAGCTCAAGGAGCTGCTGACCAATGCCGGCGACCAGCCGGTGGACACGAGCTCATCCCTGACCTCGGCGGTGATGTCGGCGATCGCGGGCCTGGAGCCCGGCAACGAAGACCCCTTCACCGAAACCGACGAAGAGGTCGACGAGGCTGTCGAACAGGAGTGGCAGCGGGTGGAGCGGGATCGCCTCGACGAAGAGCGAGCCGAGGCGCTCGAAGACGAAGAGGCGACCAGCGAGGCACGACGCACCGATGGGTTATCGGCAGCCTCTGATCGTCGCTGGCTCAAGCCGGCCATGACGGTGGCCTTGGCCGCAGGCCTGCTCGTCGCCGTCATGCTGAACCTGGGAGACCCGCCCGCCGTCGATGCACCTCCCGGCCGCGGCCCGCAGGCACGCACGGTCGAAGTCGCTGAACGACCTGAGATCGATCCGGTCGCCCTGGCCGAACGCATGATTGCCCGCGGCATCGAACTGACCGAAGGCAGGCCCTCGATGGGCACGCTGCACATGACCGTCCACCTGGGCGATCGCGAAGGCCGACGACAGTTTGAAGAGCTGCTCGCTCGCAGCCGCGTGCGGCTCGACCGCGAAGAGACGATGGAGGGGGGCCGCGTGGAACGGATCGGCTGCTTTGGCCGGGCCGCTGAGGTGGATCGGCTGCTGGAAACCCTGGCGGTTTCCTCTGGCAGCGTGGTGGTGCAGGCAGGCTCGTTGTCGCGGGAGGCCATCGACCGGCTGGAACGACGAGGGCCTGTCGCTGAGCCGATGCTCGCGGCCGCGGATGCCGAGGTGGAAACGGCAACTGAGCTGCAGCCGCCTCCCGAGGCTCTGGCCGGCGGCATGGGAGCCGCACCGCGGGCGATGGCGATCCAGATTGCAGAAGAGCCAGCACCGGCTGCCGAAATCGCAGCTGGCGAGACGTCTGAGGAAGCTGCCGCGCCGCCGATTGCAGCCCTTGCTCAGGCGGATGCACCACCGGGCCTGGCACGCAGCCTCGGCGGCCGCTCAGCACGGATGGCAACGCCACCTGAGACTGACGACATCGCGGCGGCTCAGGCCGAGGCTCCTCCTGCCGCCATGGTGGCCAAAGCGGCGCCGCCGATGGCAGCAGCCGTCGATGTTCCACCGCCACCCAAGCTGATTCCACCGGAAGGCTACGTGCGGCTGTGGATCGACATCGTTGACGACACCAGGCCTGCTGCGGGTGAGCCGCCGGCCGGCGGCACGAGCCCCTGAGGGGCATTGGATGAGCGAGCACCCAGCGAATCGCAGCAGTGGCTCTCCGCGAACCCCTGCCGACACCGTCACCATTCGCTGCCGTGAAAACGGGCCACTGGTGGTGGAAATGCCCGCTGAGGCCCTGACGCCGGGGCTGAAGCTGCAGGTGACCGACCATCTCGGGGCGGCGTTCACGCCTCCCGAGGGCAAGCGGGCAGTCGCCCTCTGTCGCTGCGGGCACAGCAGCAGGCGGCCATTCTGCGACGGATCGCATCGCCAGCATGGATTTCTGGCCGCAGAACAGGCCGAGCCCCAGCCCGACGGATAGTGGCAGCCGGTCGCAGCGGCTGCGAAAAGGCTGCACGTCAGAAAAACTGAACGCGTTGAACCGCCGATAACAGGGAAGAAACCGGTTTTTTCACGCCGAGTGGGCCGGAGACATATGGACTGCCCCGGGCGCGACATGTACCGTTTGGATGAGCGGAAGGAACGGTGAGCCGCGGCCACGCCCCTCGGTGGAAGGATATGACGTCACACTCCAAGCCGAACTTCTACCAGCGGCACGCCGTTGCCATCATGGCAGTGCTCGTGTTCTTGCTGCCATTGGTGGTCGTCGGCGCGATCAAAGCCAAGGGCAACAACCGCAACGACGTGAAGGGATGGCTGCCGGCCGAGTATCCCGAAACGCAGGTCTACAAGTTTTTCCGGCAGCATTTCCAAGGCGAGGAGTTCATTCTCGCCAGCTGGGAAGGCTGCACGATGAACGACCCGCGGCTGGAGCTGATGGCCACGAAGCTCCTGCCGCCGCCCGAAGAGGCCTCGCGGGTCGACCAGCCGCTCTATTTCAAGACGGTGCAGACGGGGCCTCGCGCCGTCGACCTGATGACCAGCGAGCCCCTGCTGCTTGAGCGGGAGGAAGCCATCCGCAGGCTGACCGGCGCTCTGATCGGGCCAGCCTCCGATGGTGTGGAGCCGCTGTCGGTCGCCGACAATCTCGATGAGCGGCAGACATGCCTCGTGCTGACGCTCTCCGACCTCGCCCGCACCAACCTGCACGGGGCGATCGATCAGGTGAAGCAGATCGCCACCGACGAGTGTGCGATTCCCGAGGAGAGCCTGCATATCGGCGGTCCGCCCGTCGACAATGTGGCGATCGATAAGGCAGGCCAGAGCAGCGTCACGATCCTCTTCGGGCTCTCGCTCGTGGTGGGCTTTATCGTCAGCTGGCTGTCGCTGCGGAGCAAGCTGTTGGTGGGGCTGGTGATCGCCTCAGGCGTCTACAGCATGTTTGCGAGCCTCGCGGTGGTCTGGTATTCAGGCTACCCCGTCGATGCGATTCTGCTGACGATGCCATCGCTGGTGTATGTGGCCACCACGAGCGGCGCGATCCATCTGGCCAA
>CALCGM010000650.1 GCA_937900985.1 uncultured Planctomycetaceae bacterium
GATCTCGGTGCGAAACTCACCGGTGCCATGCCGCTCAAACTGGGCTCCCACCAGGGCGATCCAGGCGGGTGAGTCGCGAAAGCAGAAACTCGCGCAGTGCAGAGGCACGAGGCCACCGCCACCGCGAACATACTCCAGCATCGCTGCCTCGGCATCTCCCGGCAGGCTGTCGATGTTGGCAAACACAGCCAAGGCGTCGTAGCCGGAGAGCGTCGCTGCCGAGATGTCACCGAGGTCGTCGGTGTAGACCATCTCCACACCCCGGTCGGCCAGCGCCCCCTGCACCTGGGCAAAGCGTTCAGCCGGACGGTGATGCCCCTCATCACCGAGAAACAGAACCTTCAGCGGCTCGGCGGCCACACCAGCTGACTGGAGTGACAACGCGGCAACAGCCACCAGGGCGGCGAGCGAACAACGAAGACGCATCGGGAGTCTCCAGGCGAAAAAGGGGGATGGCCGAATGCTCGCACCACGAGCGGGAAGGCACGCAGACCGGCCGCAGACCAGAGGCTGCGGCAGCAGCCCGCCCACCAGCGGACAGCTGATGGGCAGGCGGTGCCGGGTTGTCAGGTTGTGTCGGCGGACGTCAGCCGCTGAAGCTCCACTCCGGGAGCTTCTTGAGTGCGCCACCTTCCATCGCACTTTCGTGGGCGAGCAATCCGGTGCAGGTCCAGTTGGCACTCTGACGTGCGTTGGGATACGGATCACGTCCCTCTACCAGCGCCGTTACAAACTCATGCACGAGGTGCGGATGGCTTCCGCCATGGCCGCCGCCCTGCGTGAAGGAGAGATGCTGATGGTCGTCAGCATCATAGACACCACCGGTCGTAAACGGCTGGATCGGCTCAGGCAGCAGATGGGCAAAGTCGGGAACGGCCACCCGCTCGGGAATCTCCGGCTCCGGCTTCTTGGCGGTGTGGATCACCGGCTCTTCACCTTCGCAGAGCTGCCACTCGAAGCTCTTCTTCGAGCCATACACGTCAAAGCTCTCGCGATACTGACGGGCCGTGTCAAACAGCGAGCGGATCACGCGGGCCACGACCGGGCTCTGCCGCAGCTTCACGTGCGCGCTCTCGATGGCAAACGGCGAACCGTAGCGGCCGATCAACTCCTCGCGGATGCGGCCGGAGCCGAAGCAGCTGACTTCTTCGGCGTCGAGCCGCTGCAGGGCCAGGCAGGGGCCGACGCAGTGGGTGGCGTAGTGCATCGGCGGCAGGCCGGGCCAGTAGTCGGGCCAGCCATCCATATCCTGCTGATGGCTCGCCTGCAGAAACTGGATGTCGCCAAGTTCGCCGGCGTCGGCCATCTGCTTCACAAACAGAAACTCGCGAGCGTAGACGACCGTCTCGGCCATCATGTATTTCAGGCCGGTCTTCTCGCTGAGATCGACGATTTTTTTGCAGTCTTCAACGCTCGTCGCCATCGGCACGGTGCACATCACATGCTTGCCCGCTTCCAGGGCCGCCAGCGACATCGCCGCATGGTCGGGAATCGGCGAGTTGATGTGGACCGCGTCGATCTCCTTATTCTTCAGCAGCTCGGCATAGCTCGTGTACCGCTGCTCAACGCCATAGGCATTGCCAACCTGATCGAGCTTGTCTTGTGACCGCTGGCAAATGGCCACCAGCTCTGCATGCGGATGCCGCTGGTGGATTGGAATAAACTCAGCACCGAAGCCGAGACCAACGATGGCGGTACGAACAGGTCGAGACGCGTCTGGCATGGCATCCTCTTCGAGACGTGTGGGGGGCTGTACCCTGGAAACTCACCCGAACCCACTACTCTGCCCGGAAAATCTCCTCGCGTCCATCACCACCTGAGACTCCAGCGGGATCCCAGCCGCATATGTCGACAGTTCATCCCCGTCAGCGGTGCTACCTCGACCATGCGGCAGCCACACCGATCCTGCCCGAGGTCGCTGAGGCGATGCAGGAGGCTGCCGCTGTGTATGGCAATCCATCGAGCCCTCACGCAGCCGGTCGGGAGGCTCGCCATCTGCTGGAAGAGACCCGTGAGCGGATCATCGCGGCCCTGGGCGGCTCCTGCAGCGGCCCTCGGCGGGATCAGCTGCTGTTGACCTCCGGAGCCACCGAAGCCAACCAGATGGCGATCGCCGGACTGACTGCCGGCGGCGACACCCACGCTCCCCTGCTCTACTCCGCCCGCGACCATGCGGGCACGTCGGCCGCAGCACGGCAGCTGGCCGCCGCCGGCAGGCGGGTGATCCAACTGCCACTGGATGCCAACAGCCTCCTGGATCCAACGCCTCTCAGCGACGCAGCCGAGGGGGTGCTTTCCACCACCCTCGCCTGCAGCCAGACCGGAACCCTCGACGACGTTGCCGCTCTCGCTGCCGCTTTCCCGCAGCTGCTGATCCACGTCGATGCCGTCCAGGCAGTGGGCCGTGTGCCCGTGAGGCCCGCAGCGATGGCCGCTTCCTCCCTGGCTCTCGCCGCCCACAAGCTCGGTGGCCCGCGGGGCATCGGTGGGCTGTTTCTCCGCGGGGCAACCCGCATCGCACCCCTGCTGCCGGGCTCGCAGGAGCGGGGCCTGCGGGGTGGCACGGAGCCGGTTGCCCTTGCGGTCGGGTTTGCCGTGGCGGTTGAGCATGCCGTGAAGCGGCAGGCTGAGGAAGCTCAGCGGCTGGCAGGCCTCCGGGATCGCTGCGAGCGAGCGCTCGTCGAGGCCGCTCGCTCAGCCGGCGTTGAAGCGGTCGTGATTGGCGAGGGGGCCGCTCGCCTGCCGCACATCAGCGTCGTGGCCCTGCCGGGCCGCAATCGTCAGGCAACCGTGATGGCGGCGGATCTGGCCGGCATCTGCCTCGCCAGTGGAACCGCCTGCTCGAGCGGGTCGAGCGAGCCGTCGCCTGCGCTGGTCGCGGCAGGACTCCCATCGTCTCTGATCGATTCGGCGATCCGCCTGAGCCTGGGCTGGTCGACAACCGCCGAAGACATCAGCCGGGCAACGCAGGCTTTTCAGACACATCTCTTCTGTCGCCGCGCGTGACGCGACTGCACTGCAGCGATATAGTGGCAGGCTTCACGTTCGTTCAGTTGCCGGGGGCTCAGGGAAACCACGATCGCCATGCTGACTTCCACCGGGCATGGTGACACCAGCGGTCATCCTCCAAGCGGACATCATCGTCGCATGGTTCGCACCGAACTCGATCTCCTCGGCCTCGGCATCACCTCACTTCTTGCCGACGAACCGTGCCACTACAGCCCACTGGTGCTGGTTGGATCACCGGTGGCAACCTCGGCAGTCTTGCACGACATCCACCAGCACTGGCAGCGGCTCCACGACAACCGCGTCGCCACAGGCGTTCGCAGTCTCTTCATCGATCCCCAACGGCTCGCCCGGGATCTTGAGGCAGCCGCGAGCGATGGGCTTGATAGCGTGCATCGCCGCTGGGTTTCCGCCGCCCTCGTGTTGATCGACGGGATCGAACAGCTTTCCACACAGGCCCAGTTCGATGCCTTGCCCCACCTGCTCGACCGGGTCAGTGAATCTGGCAGCCGCCTGATCTGCAGTCTCTCGCAGGAGCCCGGAAGTCGGGGAGACCTCACCGCAGCCATCGCATCACGGCTCGGGGAAGGCCTTGTGGTGACCGTGCGAGATGCGACAGGCCTTCCCGCACCTGCCGAACCAGCCCCGGGAACGCCGCAGCCAACGCTCCGCCGCATCCTGTCGGCCACCGCCCGCCACTACGGCCTCGTGCCTGCCGACCTCGTCGGAAGCTCGCGTCGGCGAACCATCGCCCTCGCGCGTGGCATCGCCATGCATCTGGCTCGGCAGCTGTGTGGCGAAAGCCTGGCGGGTATTGGACGCCGCTTCAACGGACGCGACCACACCACCGTGTTGCATGCGATTCGGGTCACCCAGGAACGGATCGAACGCGATCCGGTGATCGCCGATGATTTTGAGGCGATCCTCCGCACGCTGGGAAACCGTGCCGAGAGGCATCACAACTAGCTGTCCTGTCCGTGGAAAAAGCCCAGGGGTTCGGGGGTCGCCGGCGCCACATCCGGCGGCGGCAGACGTGTTCCACAATCTGCGAGCTGCCGCTGCGAGCTGGGGCGGTTTTCCACAGCTGACCACCCAGTTTGTCGGTTTCTCGTTGGGAGAATGCCGCTGCAGGTGTGACGATCGCTGTGAACGGAGCCGACACTTTGGTGTCGCAACCCCGACAGTCGCGAATGCAGCTGCGTCCTGCACACAAACCCACCACAGGGCTGTCAGAAATCACGAGCCACGGCTGACGCCGCACCCACCTGATTCCGGCATGTCGTCTGGCACTCGTGCGACGGCGTTCTCCCACCACACACACACACGGCTGGACCACCCACCGACACGAGCCCAACACGTTTCCAACGGCTTTTCCCCAATCGGCTTGCTCGCGAGGAACGCGTTTTTTCTCGAAAAACTGCCGGTTTTCGTTGTGCGGGAATCTCCCGCTGCTGTCAACCGTTCCCACGAGCTCACGCGGCGATGGCACTCGCCTCTTCTCCTAGGGGCATGACCTGTCCGTTCCTACTGTCTGCTCTCTTTCTGAAATTCAAAAAGAAAAGAAAAAAGAAAGAGCAGGGAAGCAGCCCGAGGGTGACGACTTTCGTGCCCACCCTGGTGCCCACGGCACTGAAAAACGGGTACATTGGGGGCTTGAAATGACGGGAAATGCCCGAGAGGTCGCAAAATATCCATGAAAGTACGCGTCACGCGTGAGCCGCTGCTGGCGGCCATCCAGAGCGCCGCAGCGGTTGTGCCATCCCGCTCGCCGAAACCAGTGCTCACCAACGTCAAGTTTGAAGCCCAGGAAGGGCGGGCCGTTGTCTCCGCCACCGATCTTGAGGTCGGGATTCGGATCGAGCTTGATGGCGTTGAGGTGGAGGCACCTGGGACCGTGCTCCTGCCTGCCTCGCGGCTGTCGGCAATCGTCCGTGAGGCGGCTGCCGGAACCGTGTTTGAGATCTCCTCCGACGACACAGCGGCGGTGGTCAAGGCACCCCGCAGTCAGTTTCGCCTGCCGGGTGAGGATCCGCTGGAGTTTCCGTCGGTGGCGACCTTTCCGGAGGAAGCCTGCTTCGAGCTGACCACTCCGCTGGTTCGCGAACTCGTCAAACGGACGGTGTTTGCGACGGACAACGAGTCGAGTCGCTACGCCCTCGGCGGCGTGCTGATCGAACTGACGGCCAAGGGCGTGATCGGTGTGGGCACCGACGGTCGGCGGCTGGCGAAAATGGAGGGGCCGGTTGCGACGGTGGGTGGAGATCCCGCCGATGCTCAGCCGATCGTGCCATCGCGGGCGATGCAGCTGGTGGAGCGATGCCTCGCCTCCGCCGAAACGCCGGTGCACATCGCGGTGCATTCAGCGGAGATTCTGATTCGCACCGGGTCCACAACGGTCTCGGCACGTCTGGTTGATGGGCGTTTTCCGCGGTGGCGTGATGTGTTTCCTGAGCGGCCTGAGGCAACGAAGGTGAGCCTGGTGGTGGGGCCGCTGCTGGCGAGTGTTCGTCAGGCGGCGATCGTGACCAGCGACCAGTCGAAGGGTGTCGATTTTTCATTCGAGACCGGACAACTGGTGCTCTCTGGACGGTCGGCCGAGAGCGGGGAGAGCCGCATTGAGCTGCCGATTGAGCACGACGGCGAGACGGTTCGCATCAAGCTCGATCCGCGATTTGTCAGCGACTTCCTCAGGGTGCTCGACCCGGCCACGACGATTCAGGTGGAACTGACCGACTCGCAGAGCGCAGCGGTCTGCCGTACCGATGACGGCTATGGGTATGTGATCATGCCGCTGGCGGTTGACGCATAGCATGAGCGGCCGCACACCTCACCGCGATCGAGGGCGTCGCCGAAAGGACGGCGATCAGCGGCCAGCCGGTGGCGGAGGGCCACGGGCGATCGGCAACGTGGTCTCCGGGCTGATGGCCAGGTTTGGCTACGACCGCGAGCAGGCGGCGTCACAGCTGGAGTCGGCCTGGCAGGAGGTGGTGCCGGAAATGCTGCGGAGCGGCAGTCGGGCGGGGCTTGTGCGGCGTGGAGTCTTGGAGGTGGTGGTGACACATTCGGCACTCGCCCAGGAGATGGGCTTTCACAAGCGGGAGGTGGTCACACGCCTGCAGCAGCTCGTGCCGAGTGAGGGGATCACTGACATCCGCTGTCGCGTTGGCACCCTCTCCTGATTCGTTCCACGACACCTCAACCCACATCACAACAACAACTCAGATCACAAAGCATTCGACCTTCCCAGAGAGAGGATTTCTGCATGGCTGATGAAACGACACCGTCTGAGGCAGGCCAGCCCGGATACACATCGACCGACCTGCAGCATCTCTCCGACCGTGAGCATGTTCGCGAACGCTTCGGCATGTATATCGGCGACAACACCTCACGAGGCCTGCACCACCTCGTCTATGAAGTTGTCGACAACTCGATCGACGAGTGTATGGCCGACTATGCCAAGCAGATTTCCGTGACCGTCAACGTCGATGGGAGCGTGACGGTGGAGGACGATGGCCGAGGCATTCCTGTCGAACGGCATGCGCAGCTCTCGGAGGAGATGGACCGCGAGATTTCCACGCTTGAAGGCGTGATGACGGTCTTGAAGTTTGGTGGCAAGTTTCAAAAGGGTGCCTACCAGACGTCTGGCGGCTTGCACGGTGTGGGCGTGACGGTCGTGAACTTCCTCTCGGAATGGTGCGAAGTTGAAGTTTCCCGCGACGGTCATGTCTGGCAGCAGGAGTATGAGCGGGGCGAGCCGACCGGCCCGGTGCGGAAGATCGGCGGCACCAGCCGTACCGGAACGAAGACCACCTTCAAGCCCGACCCGCAGATCTTTCCGATGACGAAGTTCTCCTGGGACGTGCTTGCCAAGCGTCTGCAGGAGCTGGCGTTTCTCAACTCTGGCGTGCACATCACGTTCGCCGATGCCGCCAGCGGGAAGCGGGAAGCGTATTGCTACGAGCGGGGCGTCGAGGAGTTTGTCGAGTGGCTCAACCGCTCCAGCGACTCACTGCATGCCGACGTGATCTCGATCCAGGGCGAGGGTGACGGCGTCTCCTGGGACATCGCCCTGCAATACACCGGTGAGTTCACGGAAAACCTGCACAGCTACGTCAACAACATCTCGACAACCGAGGGCGGCACGCACGTTTCGGGCTTCCGTTCGGCCCTGACCCGCTCGCTCAACGCCTACGGCAAGAAGGCGGGCCTCTACAAGGATCTCGTGCCCACAGGCGACGACATCCGCGAGGGCCTCACGGCGGTCGTCAGTGTGCGTGTGCCCCATCCGCAGTTTGAAGGGCAGACGAAGACGAAGCTGGGCAACGGCGAGGTGGAGGGGATCATCAACTCTGCCGTGGGCGACTTTCTCTCGAAGTATCTCGAGGAGAATCCCAAGAGCGCCAAGGCGATCATCCACAAGGGCGTGCTGGCAGCGGAGGCCCGCGAGGCAGCCAAGAAGGCCAAGCAGCTCCTGCGAGAACGCAAGGGCGCCCTCTCCGGCGGCGGGCTGCCGGGCAAGCTTCGCGACTGCACAAGCCGCGACATGGAGCGGTGCGAACTCTACCTGGTGGAGGGTGACTCTGCCGGCGGCAGTGCCGAAGGTGGCCGCCACCGCGAGTATCAGGCAATCCTGCCGCTGCGAGGCAAGATCATCAACGCCTACAAGAGTCGCGAAGATAAGGTGCTCGCCAACGAGGAAGTCCGCAGCATGATCTCCGCGATCGGCGCTGGCATCGGGCAGGAAGCCGACCTCTCGAAGCGGCGGTACGACAAGGTCGTGATCATGACCGACGCCGACGTTGACGGCTCCCACATCCGCACGCTGCTGCTGACCTTCTTTTACCGACAGATGTATCGGCTGGTCGCCGAAGGGCATGTGTATGTCGCCCAGCCGCCGCTGTTTCGCGTGCGGAGCCGCAAGGAGACGTATTACGTTCAGACCGAAGACGAGATGAAGACGCAGCTGCTTGAGCAAGGCCTCGGCGACGGGGTGTTTCTCCCTGGTGACGGCCGGGAGGTTTCCGGCGAGCAGATGACGTCGCTCTGTCGCACGCTCGCAGGGCTTGAGGACGCCTTGCTGGCCCTTGAGCGGCGAGGCATCAGCCTCCGTGATCATGCGGGCCGGCAGGACCCGTCGTCAGGCAAGCTGCCGATCTATCACGTGTTTTACGGTGCAGAAGACCACTGGTTTACCACGCGGAGTGAGCTCGACACGTTTCTTGCTGAGCAGGAGCAGGCCTCCGGGGGAGAGCTGGCCGTTGGCCGCAGCAGCGATGGGCAGCCGGTGGAAGGCGAGGCTGCAGCGGAGGCCGATCCACAGGCAGGCCCGGAGCTCGTGGTGATCGAACTGCACGAGGTTCGCAGCATCAACGCCGGGCTTGCGGATCTGGCCGCCATGGGCTTCGACATCGAGTCGCTGCTCCCTCAGGAGCGGACGGGCAGCGAAGAGCCTCGCTACCTGCTCAAACGAGGCGAGAGCGAGATTGGTCTCGAAGACCTTCGCAGCCTGCTCTCGGCTGTGCGGCGAGCCGGTGAGAAGGGCCTGACGATCACCCGCTTCAAGGGGCTTGGCGAGATGAATGCCGAAGAGCTCCGTGAGACCACGCTCGACCCGGCCAACCGCACGCTCTGCCAGGTGACGATGTCTGATGCCGCTGCGGCCGACGATCTCTTCCGCGTCTTGATGGGTGAGAAGGTCGAGCCGCGGCGGGAGTTTATCGAGCGGCACGCCCTCGATGTGAAGAACCTCGACGTCTGAAGCAGCTTCATCGAGATCCCACATCCACCCTGTAGACTTTCACGTTCCCCTTGTTCACAGACCCTTCCGAGGAGCCCCATGGCCAAGAAGACCGTTGCCGACATCGACGTTTCCGGAAAGACCGTGCTCGTTCGCGTGGACTTCAACGTGCCGCAGGACGACACCGGTGCCATCACCGATGACCGCCGGATCCGGATGGCGGTGCCGACGATCTCGAAGATTCTCGAGGGCGGTGGCAAGGTGGTGCTGATGTCGCACCTCGGCCGTCCGGGCGGCAAGGGGTTCGAAGAGACGTTCTCGCTGGCTCCGGTGGCAGCGAAGCTGGCGGAGCTGCTTGGCCGGCCGGTGACCCTGGCCGGCGACACCGGCGGCAGCGATTCGCAGGCCAAGGCTGCGGCTCTTGGTGAGGGTGGCGTGCTGCTGCTGGAAAACGTGCGGTTCAACAAGGGTGAAAAGAAGGGCGACGACGCCGACTACATCGCTGGTGTGGCCGGTC
>CALCGM010000651.1 GCA_937900985.1 uncultured Planctomycetaceae bacterium
CTCGGGCAGGAAGTTGCGGATGTACTTGTAGCGGTCGGTCCGCAGGCAGCGGATGTGGTCGACCGTTTCATCACAGCGATCGCGTGCGGCGTAGATGGCATCCCGCGGCTCGTACGACGGGGCGAGGATATTTCGCGACTGCATCCACTCGGGCACCTCGATCCCAGCCAGGGCAAGCGAGGTGGCGGCGATGTCGATGTGCTCCACAAGGTCGTCGCGGACCTGGCCTGGGCTGATGCCCGGGCCGGCGATCACCAGCGGCACATGCAGGCCTTCGTCGTAGAGAAACTGCTTGCCACGGGCGTGGCTGATGCCGTGGTCGGTCATGAAGAGCACGACGGTGTTGTCGGCGTCGCCTTCGTCCTCCAGCCGGCGGACGATCTGGCCGACAAACCGATCGGTCAGGCGGACGGTATCGAGATACGCCGCCCAGTCTTCCAGAAGCACCGGGTCGCGGGGATAAGACGGTGGCAGCGTGACGGACTCAGGCGATGTTTTTGAGCCAAACATCTCCTCGATGCGGGCAGCAAACCTGCGAGCCGACTCCCGCGAGCCACCGCGATGCTTGCCACCCGGCAGCTGAATCTGCGCGAAGAAGGGCTGCCCCTCCTGCCGGTCGCTCCAGTCAGGGCCGTCATACATGCTGCGGTCCCACTCAAAGTTGTAGTCGGTCTTGCCGACATTCGTGCGGGGCTTGTTGGGCCAGCCGGTGATCGACGTGTAGTAGCCCGCCTCGCGAAACAGCTCGGGGATCGGGCGGATGCCCTCGGGCAGTTCGATCTTCAGCCTGCCCCGGCCGCTGCGATGGTGGTGCGCTCCAATCGACGTCTGATACATTCCCGTGATGAACGCAGAGCGGTTTGGTGAGCAGACTGGAGCGGTCACGTAGGCGTTGGTGAACTTCACGCCTCGGCCTGCAAGCCCGTCGAGGTGGGGCGTCGAGATCAGCGTTTCTCCGTAGCAGGAGAAGTTGGCCGACATGTCGTCGACGATCACCCAGAGAATGTTCGGCCGCGTGTCGGCCGCGACGGTCTCGATGGCCAGCAGCAGGAAGGCCGTCGCCAGACCACAGATCCGCATCCACACCGGCCGATACCAGCCGTTCATTCCTGTATCCCCCATTCCTGCATCCCCCCTGAAGACCCGCGATTCCATGCCATCCCCCGCGGCTGTGTCGCGGGCAGGTCCAGTGTAATGGGCTTGGCGGCGTGACGATCCACCCTGTGGCCCCACGAAAGGCAGACCAGCGATGACGCGATCGAGAGGCAGCCAGCCGGCACACGCTCACGCCCCCTCCGACGGCCTCCCCACGCAGCAGCCGGATGCCGCGACCACCGGCGATGGGCAGCCGTCACTCTCCCGCCGCGGCATGCTGCTGGCCACCGCGGCTGCGGCGATGGCGGGAGCCGCGACCGCGGCCGAGCCCGTTGAGCGATCGCTGCCGCCGCGATTCCAGCTGGGCCTGGCGGCCTACGGGTTCCGCCGGTTTTTCCCCTGGATGAAAGGAAAGCCGCAGCAGCCGGCCGACGAGTCACGAACCCTTTCGATCGCCTCGTTCCTCGATCTTGCGGCCGACCTCGGCTGCGACGGCGGCGAACTGACGGCGTATTTCTTCGACCCAGCCACCACCGACGCCGACCTGCTCGCGCTGCGGCGGCAGGCGTTCCTGCGGGGCATCGCGATCAGCGGGACGGCCGTGGGCAATCGCTTCACACGCCCAGCCGGCGAAGAGCTCGACGCCGAAATCGCTGACGTGAAGCGGTGGATCGACCGCACGGCGCTGCTTGGCAGCTCGCACCTGCGGGTGTTTGCCGGCAGCCCCACCAAGGGGCTCTCGGATGAGCAGGCCTTTCGGCAGTGCGTCGAATCGCTCGAGGCCTGCTGCGACTATGCGGGCAGCAGAGGCGTGATGCTCGGCCTGGAGAATCACGGCGGCATCGTGGCGACGGCCGACGGCCTGCTCGCCGTGGTCAACGCTGTGCAGAGCCCATGGCTCGGCGTGAACCTCGACACCGGCAACTTCCGCACGGCCGACCCATATGCCGAACTGGCTCGCTGCGGGCCCTATGCCGTCAACGTGCAATACAAGGTGGAGGTTCAGCGGAGCCCGGAGGGGCCCAAGGAGCCCGCGGATCTCCCACGGGTGATCGCGATCCTCAAGGATGTGGGCTACCGCGGCTTTCTCACGCTGGAATACGAGGCTAGCGAAGATCCCTTTGACGCGGTGCCGAGGCATCTCGACGAACTCCGCGAAGCCTGCGGCTCACTGCTCGGCTGACGCGTCGTCGTCTTCCCATTCGCCGTCGTCGTCGGCCGACTCGTCGTCTTCAGCCTCCTCGCCGTCGTCCTCCTCGTCGTCGTAGGCCTCTTCCTCTTCTTCCTCCTCATACTCGTCGTCTTCTGCCGACGACTCGTCGTCGCCCTCCGCCTCATCACCGTCGGTGTCGTCTTCGTCGGCAGCGTCGTCGTCTCGCTCCTCGTCGTCGTCTTCGCTCAGCTCTTCGGCGTGCGGCTGGATCCGCAGCTTGCGAGGCGGGGCATCGGCAGGGGGTGGCGATTCGCCGCAGGCGGCCGCCCACTGCTCGAGGGTCATCAGCACCTCACGGGCCTGCGAGCCGTTGTACTCGCCCACGATGCCGTCTTCAGCCATGAAGTCGATCAGCCGCGCCCCGCGGCCGTAGCCGATGCCAAGCGCTCGCTGCAGCAGCGACACGCTGCCACGGCCCTCGCGGATGATCACCTCAACCGCCTGCTTGTAGAGCTCATCGCGAGGCTTGATCGAGCCTGCCTGAGGGCCGTCGTCGTCTTCGCCCGCCGGCTGAAGATTGACGAGCTCCTGAGAGTATTGCGGGGCATCGGTGCCGATCACGGCCATCACATCGTTGATCTCTTCGTCGCTGACAAACGTTCCCTGGCCGCGCATGATCGTGCTCGTGCCCGGATAGAGGAAGAGCATGTCGCCGTTGCCCAGCAGCTTGTCGGCACCACCCTCGTCGAGCACGACGCGACTGTCGGTGCGGCTGGCCACCTGGAAGGCGATTCGGGCTGGCAGGTTGCTCTTGATCAGGCCGGTGATCACGTCGACCGTCGGCTTCTGCGTGGCGAGCACCAGATGGATGCCCACCGCACGGCTCTTCTGCGCGAGCCTGATGATGTGCTGCTCGATCTCCTTGCCTGCGGTCATCATCATGTCGGCGATCTCGTCGGCGATCACGACAATGAAAGGGATCTTCTCGGGAATCTGCTCCGCCTCTTCCTCGCTGGCCGGGTTGATCCGCCGCAGCACCTCCTCGCGGCTGAGGTCGTTGTATTTGGAGATGTGTCGCACGCCGGCCGACGCCAGCAGGGCATACCGCTGCTCCATCTTCTCGACAGCCCAGGCGAGGATCGCCTCGGCCTTCTTCATGTCGGTCACCACCGGGTGCATCAGGTGGGGCAGCGTCTTGTAGGGAGTCAGCTCGACCATCTTCGGGTCGATCATCAGCATCCGCACCTCGTCGGGTCGGCGACTCATCAGGATCGAGGTGATGATCGAGTTTAAGCAGACGCTCTTACCGGTTCCGGTTCGGCCGGCAATCAGAAGATGCGGCATCGTGGCGAGGTCCATCGCCATTGGATTGCCGGCCACATCCTTACCGAGGTAGACCGGCACCTTCATCGCCCGGCTCTTCGAGGCGGTCTCCTCGATCACCTCCCGCAGGCGAACCATCTGACGGGTGGTGTTGGGCACCTCGATGCCAACGGAGTTTTTGCCGGGGATCGGGGCGACGATGCGGACGCTCGGAACCCGCAGCGCGATCGCCAGATCGTCGGCGAGGCTCGTGATCTTCGAGAGCCGCAGGCCCGCCTCAAGCTCAATCTCATACTGCGAGATCACCGGCCCTGTCTCGATCTCCACGACCTTGATGTTGAAGCCAAACTGCGCGAACGTTTTCTCGAGCATGCGCGCCCGTTCGCGAACCTCCTGCTCCTGCTGATCAAGCTCGAGGTTGTCGGCCGGGAGCAGCAGATCGAGGCTCGGAAGCTGGTAGTCGCCCTCGGGCACAAGCTCTGGCCCGATCGACGATCCCTTGGCGGCGCGGCGCGATGCCCGCGACTTGATCGGCACATGGCGATCCTCCTCCTCGATCGCCTCCTCGATCGCCTCGGCGTCGTCGTCCTCCTCCTCCTCGAACTCGTCGCTTTCCATCTCATCCGCGAAGTCGGATTCGAGCGTTTCATCAACCTCGGCCTCAAAGGCCTCCGAGTCGTCTGCGGCCACGTCCCGACGCCGCACCCGAATCAGCGGCTCATGGTCGTCGGCTGCCGCGTCCTCCCCCTCGTCGGCTTCATCAGCCGTGTCGTCGGCGAGCGTCTGCCCTGCCGAACGGCTCCATCCGAAGAGGCCGCGCCGCCGTCGCCGAGGCGATGCCGGCTCGCCTGCCTCCGCCTCGTCGGCCTCCGCAGCCTCACGGGCAGCCTCCCGCACCGCCGCGCGGCGTTCGCTTACCACCGTCAGGGCCGTCGTGAAGGCGGCCTCCGCCGTCGCGAGCATGCGAACCACAAACACATCAAAGGCGAGGAAGATACCCGCCGCGGCGACCGCCGAGGCGAGAATCGCGCCCCCAGTCCAGGCAAAGGTGCCTTCCAGCAGCATCCGGCCGGTCGCGCCGGCGTAGCCTCCCGGCCCCCAGAGCGGCCGCGGCATCCAGTCCGGCAGCAGCATCGCCAGCAGCACCGCGATCGCGACCACCGCCACCACGCCACCTGCAGCCCGCAGGGGCAGATCGGCCAGGTGCTTCCGCCGCAGGAGCACCACCGCGAGCGCTGAAATCAGGGCCATCAGCGGCCACGCCGCAAACCCGAAGCTGGCATACAACGACGTTGCCACCACAGAGCCAAACAGGCCGCAGGCATTGCTCGCCCGCGGGTGCTGGGGAAAGACGCAGGCAGCGGGCGGGTCGGCCGGGTCAAAAGTGGCCAAGGCCGTGATCACCAGCACGATGCTGGCGACCAGACCGAGGGCGACGAGGTCACGAAGCCGATCCCGCTCGGCAGAGGCCGCAGGAGCCTCAGCAGTCGCCTGCCGCGGGGCCACCCTCGGCTGCCGAAGCGGAGCCGCCCCACGCGGAAACTCCGTGGGCATCGTGCGAGTAAAAAGCGCCATCGTTGCTGCAGCCCGAACGGAACTGACCGTGGGAAAAAAATCGCCATCAGGGCCTGCCGCGCAGCGCCCCAACAACTCTACCGGCCAGGTGAGGGGCAGGACGGGCCCGGCCGCCAACCTTGCCCCGCCGGTCGTAGCGGTCGTTCTGGTGGTGCCGATTGCGGGGCTGCGGCGTATGATGGAAGGCGAAAGAGACGCACCAACGCGTCGCGAGAAGGAGCAACTCATGCGTTTTCTGATCGATCATGCGTGTGCCGCGGTGGATGCGGTGAGCCTCGGGCCGAGCCTGCTGGCCGTCTCGCTGGCAGTGGGGAGCATGGCCATGCCGCTGGGCCTCGCCGCCGCGGCGGAGCCGAAGAAGGAAATCGCCATCTTCGCCGGTGGCTGTTTCTGGGGCATGGAGCACATCCTGCGGGAGATTCCCGGCGTGCTCGCCACCGAGGTGGGCTACACCGGTGGCAAGTTCCCCAACCCGACCTACCAGCAGGTCTGCACCGGCCTCACCGGCCATGCCGAGGCTGTGCAGATCACCTACGACCCCGACGTCGTGTCGTATGAGACGCTGATTGACTACTTCTTCCGGATGCACGACCCGACCACGCTCAACCGGCAGCACAACGACATCGGCACGCAGTATCGCTCAGCGGTCTTCCCCACCTCGGACGAGCAGGAGGAGATTGCCAAGAAGGCCATCGCGTTTCTGACAGAGCAGAAGAAGTTTGCCAGGCCGATCGTCACGCAGATCGAGAAGGCGAGCGTCTTTTATCCCGCCGAGGGCTACCACCAGGACTACCTGGTGAAGAATCCTGCCGGCTACAACTGCCACGTGCTGCGGGAGTGGTGAGCGGGGCTTAGGAGCGGCCCACGAAGTTGGGCCGCATCCGCCAGCCTGCACGGTGCGGCCTGAGAATGCCGATCAGCAGGCCGCAGTTGTCAGTTGCCGCAATCGCGTCGGACGGGGCATCCTTGCTGTGGCCGTCGCGGGGTGGCACCACTGCCGGCTCCAGGATGCCGCCGTGGGCGATGTGCTCGATCTGCTCGGGGCTGAGCGTCACCCCCTGCAGATGGGCGACGGCGGCGACCGCCGGCTGCAGGGCGACCTCTGCTGTCGAGGGATCCTCCTGAATCGTGTCGAGCGAAACGGCGTGCTCTCGGTCGAACGGCCCCACAGCCGTGCGAACCAGCCCATCCATCACCGCTTTGGTGCCTAGCGCCGCGGCAAGGTCGCGGCCGAGGCCGCGGATGTAGGTTCCTGTCGAACACTCCACATCGAGCACCAGCCGCGGCCAGTCATACTCCAACAGTTCAATCCGGTGGATGGTGACCGGCTTGGCGGCAATCTCCACGGCCCGTCCCTTGCGGGCGAGGGCGTAGGCCCGCTGGCCGTCGACATGCACAGCCGAGAAATCGCAGGGCCTCTGCATGATCGAGCCGCGAAACGCATGGAGGGCCTGCTCAACCGCCTCGCGGGATGGCTGCACCGGATGGGCCTCCAGTTCCACCGGGAGTTCGGTATCGTCGGACGGGCTTGATCGCCCGAGGAGAAACCGGCCGACATACCGCTTGGGGAGCGTGTGCACGAAATCGATCAGTTTTGTGGCATGGCCCACGCAGACGACCACCACGCCCGAGGCGATGGGGTCGAGCGTTCCGGCATGCCCGACCGCCCGCATGGCGAGCGCCCGGGCCACGCCATCAACCACCCGGCGGCTGGAAACACCTTCAGGCTTGTCGACCGCGACCACCCCGGTGAACGGAAAACGCATGAGCAAAGCTGTATTCTGCGGAACGAGAGAGAACGGGAGGGGCGAAGCATACCGTTCCCCAGCCATCCTGGAGAGCCCCGCCCGCCTGTGGCGTGTGCGATAAAAAACGCATCGCCCACCTGCCGCGGGAGCGGCGAAAACGACCCTCGAGCGACTACACTCTCACTATGCAGCCCTCGCAGCTAGGCCCGTACCGAATCCTCCGACAGCTCGGCCGTGGCGGCATGGGGGCGGTCTATGAAGCCGAGGACATGGAGTCGGGCGAGCATGTGGCGGTGAAGGTGCTCGCTGCCCACCTTTCAGACGATCCCGGCATCCGCAGCCGTTTCCTGGCGGAAATCGAGACCCTCAAAAACCTCCGCAGCCCCGGCATCGTTCGCCTGCTCTCGTTTGGAGAACAGGACGGTCAGCCGTTTTTCGCGATGGAGCTTGTCGAAGGCCGCAGCCTCGATCAGCTGCTCCGCGAGGGCACCCGCTTCGACTGGCGAACCACCGTCGACACCGCGATCGCCGTCACACGGGCGCTCAAGAGCGCCCACGACCACGGCGTGATCCATCGCGACCTCAAGCCGGGCAATCTGCTCGTCACCGACGACGGCACGGTCAAGCTCGCCGACTTCGGCATTGCCAAGCTCTTCGGCGGGGATGCCCACACCGCCCAGGGCAACTTCGTCGGAACCGCCGACTACATGGCTCCCGAACAGGCCTCCGGCAAGCAGGTCGACCACCGGGTCGACCTCTATGCGCTGGGCATGGTGATGTTTGCCATGCTCTCGGGCCGCCCACCCTTTCGCGGCTCGCACCTCTCTGAGGTGATCGAAAAACAGCGGAAGGAAAAGCCGCCGCGGATCAGCTCGCTCGTTGAGGATGTCCCCGCTGAACTCGACGAACTGATCGATCGGCTGCTCGCCAAGAAGCCGGCGGCGCGGCCTCCCAACGCCCTGGCGCTCGGCCGGCTCCTCGCCGCCATCCGCACGCTGCGAACCGGCGAAGGGGCCGTCGCCCCCGACCCGACCGGAACCGGCTCGGCCACCGGGGAGCGGTCGCCGCTGGAGAGTTCCGCCAAGACGGTGACGCCGGCGAGCCGTCCGACCCACGCCGGCAGCGAGAGCGACGGCGACGGTGAGCATGCCACCAACGCCGGAAAGCCAAACGCCGTTGAGACCCGGGCCGACGGGCAGGGAACGCCGCCGCCGGCGAGCGGCTCGCAAACGGCGGCCGGCAGCGCCGAACGCCCTTCGACCGGTCGCGACTCCTCTGGCAACGAGATCGACCTGCTCGCGGCCACGCGGGAGGTGTCGGATGACCTGCCGCTGCCTCCAGCGGTCGACGTGGCCCTGCCCGGAGGGCAGCTTGAAGCCACCCAGCGGCCCCTCCGCGAGTTCACGGAGGCGCACACAGGCCTCTCGACCTCCACCACACACGTCGAACGCTCAACCGCCACCCGCTTCACCACCGTGGCTGAGATCGAGCAGGCCGAGGCCAAGCGAGCCGAGCGAATCGTCCGCCGACAACGGATCGCCAGCAGCGTCGTCGGGGCGGTGATCGCCACCCTGCTGCTCGGCGGCGGATGGTGGCTTCTGCAGCCGCCAAGCGCCGACCTGCTCTATGCCCGCATCATGACCGTTGCCGACAACAGCGAGGCCGATCTACGCGATGCCGAGCCCTTGATCCGCGAGTTTCTCGACCGCTATCCGAGCGACTCCCGCGCGGAGACCATTGAGGGCTATGCCGCAGCGATCGAGGTGGCCTCGCTTGCCCGCCAAGCCCGCCGCGACGCCCGCCGTCGAGGGCAGGGGATCGATGCCATCGAACGCGACTACCGCACGGCGATGGCCCTTGAAGAGCTCAGCCCCTCAGCATGCCTCAGCAGCCTCGAAGCCGTGGCCCTCCTGCACAACCTCGCCGTCGAAGGAAGTGACACCCTCGGCGAACCGAGCGTTGCCGAAGCGAGCGTGGTTGCCCGCCGCTGGCAGACCCTGATCCAGCAAGACATCGAGCGGCTCACGCCGCTGGCAAGCCAGGAACGAGTCAGCGATGGCCAGCGGCTGGCCACGCTCTTTCAAGAAGCCGACAGCCTGCTGGACGACGCCCGCCGCGAAACCGAGGTGGCTCGACGCCGCGAACGCCTCGCTCGGCGAGAAGCCCTGCTCCGCGGCATCATCATGCTCTACCGCCAACGGCCCCATGCCGCCGACGCCATCGCCCGCGCCGAGCGGATGCTGGCGGATGGGCCTGCCGTTGCTGCCGAAACACCGTTGCCTGACACCGATTCCTCCAACCCCGAAGAGACACCGTGAGCTGCGAGCCTTCTGCTTCCTCCCATCCCTCGTCCCTCCATGC
>CALCGM010000652.1 GCA_937900985.1 uncultured Planctomycetaceae bacterium
GACGTCTTCGGCGATCGGCACGCCCTTGGTGTGCACCTTGAAGAGGGCCACGCGAGCCTTCAGATTCGGACGGTCGACGGTCACATGCCGGTCGAAGCGGCCGGGGCGGAGCAGGGCAGGGTCGAGCACGTCGGGCCGGTTGGTGGCCGCCAGCACGATCACGCTTTCGGATGGGCTGAAGCCGTCCATCTCGGAGAGAATCTGGTTGAGCGTCTGCTCCCTTTCGTCGTGGCCGCCGCCGAGGCCCGCCCCGCGCACGCGGCCCACGGCGTCGATCTCATCGATGAAGAGAATCGCCGGCGACGCTTCCTTGGCGGTTTTGAAAAGGTCGCGAACCCGCGACGCCCCCACGCCCACAAACATCTGAATAAACTCGCTGCCCGAAATGGAGAAGAAGGGCACGCCCGCCTCGCCGGCTACCGCCCGCGCCAGCAGCGTCTTGCCCGTTCCCGGAGGCCCCATCAGCAACACGCCCTTGGGCACGCGGCCGCCGAGCTTCTGAAACTTTTTGGGATCTTTGAGGAAGTCGACGATCTCTTGCAGGTCGTTTTTCACCTGGTCGAGGCCGGCCACGTCGGCAAACGTCGTCTTCTTGTCCTTTTCCCCATACCGCTTGGCGGGCGACTTGCTGAAGCTACCGAGGAAGCCGCTGCCGCCGAGCGGATCGCGGGCCCGGCGGAGCGTCATCCAGAAGCCGAGCATCAAGAGCAGGGGCACCAGCAGGTAGAGCCCGAGCAGCACGCCGGTGCCGTCGGTGGGCTGCTTGACTTCGACGCGGATCGTGCGGTCGAGCAGCATCTCCGGCAGCCCCTCGGTGACGTAGTCCGAGAGCTCTACGCGAAAGGTGGTCTGCTTCTCGCTGCCTGCCGCCGGCATCACGGCGGTCGGCTCACGAAACTCACCCAGCAGCGTGTTGGCCGTGATCTCCACGGCAGCCACGTTGTCGGCGTCGACCTGCGCGACAAACTCGTCGTAGCTGATCGTCGTGGGGGCCTGCGACTGCTCGCGAGCAACGAGTGTGACCACCGCCAAGACCGCGAGGATCATCATCACGATGACCGGCGGGCTAAACGGCTTGGCGTAGCTGGGGCGAGGGGGCCGGGATCCGGGAGGACGAGAACCGGGCGCGGGTTTTCCGGAAGGAGGTGTTATGGAATCCATCAGCAAGGCGGGCGGGAACGTGGAGCAGGCTCCGTCAGCCCGCGGCATCCGCATTGTAGGCCCCGGCCCCGCAACCCTCCAACGACGGCTTTTTCGGCGGCGGCCTGGCGCGTGTCTGCTGTTGGGCCGAGGGCTGGCCTTCAGTCGGCCTGCGGCTGGGCTTCGGGCAGGTCGTCGAGCGGAATGATGCCCTGCGGCTCCTGGGGTGGCGGCAGCGGCTGGGGGTTGGCCGCATCGTCGAGCATCCTCTGGAAGCGATTGTTGCCGACGGTCGCGGGGATCGCTGGCGGCGGTGCCGGCTGCTGAGCCGCGGCCACTGGAGCGTGAAAGGAGGCCTGTTCCACGCGGCCCCAGGTTGCCCGTTGGGCGAGCGCGGCATCAATCCAGATCGCCAGCCGCTGCAGCTGCTGTGGGGAGAGCGGGGGCAGGCTGGCGCCGCCGTGCGGGCTGCCCGCGGGGCCCAGCAGCCTGCGGGTGTCGAAATCGGGCAGCACAGCGGAGGTGAGGGCTTCGAGGTTGGTGAGCGTCATGCCTCGGTTGACGGTGCCACGGATCGACTGCCGCTGAAACTGCGGGGCGGCCGTTTCGGTGCCCGTCGTGGTCACGCCGTGACACTTGCCGGCGGCGCAGCGGTTGAGCAGCAGCGGCTGAATCGTGCTGGTGAAGCTGGTGATCAGGGCCGTGTCAAACTCGCTGGCGGCGGGCGGATCGGGCAGCCGCCGGCCGGGCATGATCGGCTTGACGCCTTCGTGTGGAAGGCGGAGCGTGGCCGGCCGGTTTGGGGCGCTGGCTGTCGGCGAGGTGGCTGTCGGCGAAGCCGCGGGCTCGATCCAGCCGCGGTCAACCCGCGCCGGCGTGGAGGCTGCGGCGGGAATCTGGTCTTCGGCGACGGCTGAGGAGAATGCGATCAACGCGGGAATCAGACAGGCCAGGAGGATCACAAGCTGCAGGAGCATGGTGTCGGCCTGCGGTGGGGCGGTGGGCCGGCTGCGGGAGTGGTCT
>CALCGM010000653.1 GCA_937900985.1 uncultured Planctomycetaceae bacterium
CAGCGTTGCGCCGCGGTCGTAGATCGCCGCCTTGACGGCCTGCGACCGTCCGGCCGGGATCAGGGCGGCCACGCTCGCCAGGCCGATCGTGAGGATACCCATCGAGATCAGCACTTCGAGAAGTGTGATGCCGTGACGGGCTCGCGTTGTTGATGAGCGGAGCATGGGGAACCTCCTCAGCCTCCGACCTGGAGCGAGGCGTCGCGGATAAACTGCTGGGTGAACTCGAGCTGTGGACGGTTTGTGGGGAGCACAAGCGACGGGTCGAGCAGCGAGATCGGCTGCACTTCGGCGACACGCGGGATGCCACCTGAGGGATCGACGGCCACCCAGTAGGACCGGCTTGTTGTGAAGGCCGTGCCCTCCTGAATCGCCTCGATCGACGTGACCAGCAGAAAGAACGGCTCCAGCATCGTCACGCCCACCCCGCCGTTGCTGGCAACACTCGTTGGCTTGCCGGTGGTGTTGTAGAGCATCAGGACGGGGGCGGTGACATCAAGGCCGCCGGCAGCAATCGTTGCTGTTGGGTCGCATGGAGGCCAGCTTCCGTCGTCCACGCCGAGGAAGGTCCACGTGAGGTCGATCACCATCTCGGTTTCCACGGTCAGCGAGCGCACGGGATTCTTGGTCGGTGGAAGCATGACCTCATACGAGACCCCCTGACTTGAGGTCACAGGCCACACGGTGTTGTGCGGCTGCTGGTTTCGCGTGACGTCCATTTGCGCCTGCCAGCCTCCCCCAGCCGGTGCGAGAAGAAACAGGTTTTGGCTCGTGCCAAAGCGAATAAAGAGATTGATGGTGGACGGCGGGAAAAACGTTGTGGCATCCGGCAGGAACGCCAGGGTCGCTGTTGCGGAAACGGGAGTGTTGTCAGGTATCACGTTGACGAGCGCGTTCGCGACTTCGCCGCTGTACGGCGTTGGGACATCACACAGCGACATGTCGAGCGCCACGGCGTGGGCCCGGCCGGCGTCGTCCACAATGGGGTTGGGCAGAAGGTCGATCCAGATGCCAGCACCGGTTCGCGAGCCGATCGCCTGCGACTGCGCCCCCGCGAGGAAACTCGACACTGAGCGGGCCGTCTCGCGAACCTTCCGCGGCCCCGCGGAGCTGGCGAGGTTTGGCAGCACGGCCGCCGAGAGCAGGCCGATGATCGCGATCACGACGAGCAGCTCGACGAGCGTCATGCCGCGACGGTGATGTCGATGCAAAGGCGTCATTCGTGCTGCCTTACTGCGAGGAGAGGTCGTGGTTGGTGATGTTGTCTTGGAACGCCGTTGGGTTGGCCGCATCAGGGCCGCCTACGGCTCCGCCCGTTGTCGTCGTTCCGCAGATGTCACTCAGGTCTTCCCCGGCCCAGCCCGAGGCGAGGCGAGCAAGACCATAGCCTGAGGCGGCCGTCGACAAGGGATCGTTGGTGGACTCGTCGGGACCTGCCGAGAAAATCAGCGGGATCAACGCGAAGCCCGTGGGGTCGAGATTCCACGGATCGAGCGGGTCGTGGGCATTCGCTGGATCGGCCTTCTGTACCAGCGAATACGGCTCTGAAAAGCCTGGCGCCCAGCGGAAGAAGGCGATGGGACGGCCCCAGCCGTCCCAGAACTCGGGTACTCCGTCTTTGTCGATGTCGCCGATCTCATCGGGCCGGAAAAACTCGAGGGCATCGGGCTCAAACCCCCCCGTGCTGAGAATCATGTGCAGGCACTCGGCGCTCCCGTAGTTGTCCGACGGTGACGCCATCGCCTTGGTGAAGGTGTAGCTGCGGACTGCCGCAGTCCGCAGCCATGGCTGTGAGCCAAAGACGGAGGCCGGATCGGTGTCGGCAAACTCAGCGGCCGTGGGAACATCGCTCCACGAGTCGGGCATCTCAAACACCATGAGGCGGCGAAGACGCACGAGCTTCTCCAAAGCCGCCACCGGTGGTGCCAGGCCAGGCGTGACCTGCACCCGTCGGGTGCGATAGCTGTCGTACATCGGGCGGATCACGGCGTCGATCTTGCGGATCGTGCTCTTTGTCTTGTCTTCACGGGCCCGCTGGCGAACGCCCGAGAGGCCGGCCAGCGTCAGCGACGAGAGGATCGCGATGATCATGATCACGACCATCAGCTCAACGAGCGTGAAGGCTCGTCGGGCCGGTTGGTTCGGCACGGTGATGGCGTGTGGTCGTGTCATGATCGGTTACTTGGTGAGGCTGTCCAGATACTCGCCGCGGGTGCCGGGCCAGAAGTTGGAGACGTCGTCGTCGGTGCCCCACTGTTCGTCGCGGCCAGCGCAGAGGATTTGGAACGTTTCCGGATGGAAGGCTACGCCGGACGCATCCGCCTCCGCTGCATACGGGCCGCCAACGGCTGCGAACGGGATCGGGGTTCCAGTCGCGTCGGCGTAGTGGGTGTTGTCGATGTAGATGTAAGGAGCGTTGGGCTTCTGGGTGGGGTGGTAGAGCATCCCGGCCACTCGTGGCTGGTCGAAGTCGTAGAGCTTGTTCCGCTTGCCGCCCGTGCCGATGCCGACCGGATCGACCGGGTTTTCTGTGTAGCCGGCGAGCCAGCCAACGAGCGCTGTCGCTGGGTTGATGTCGGCGCCCCCAGGCAGCACTGCTGGAGCCGCCCGCGGGAAGAGCCGCTGGACATGCCGAGCGACGAGGCCGGATCCTCCGCCGACTGTTGTGTCGATGCACGGCGGGAAACTCCCGTACTCGTTCTTGTAGTTCATGATCGCCATGTGGAGCATGTCGATCTCGGCTTTGATCGCGGCGTTGCGGGCCTTGGCCAGCGACTGCATCACCACGGGCGTGAGGATGGCTGCGAGCATCCCCACGATCAGCAGCACCACCAGCAGCTCCACCAGCGTGAAGCCGCTGCGGCGGTGTGGGCCCGTGGCAGTCCGCGGGCCGGCCTGGATGTGTGGCTGAGCAGCCATCGGTGCAGCCCTCATGAGTTCCCCTTGCATGATTCTACGCAGCCTCCGTTGCGGTTTCCCTTACGACAGGTCGTTGATGAGTTGGATCAGCGGCAGGAAGAGGGCAATCACGATGAAGCCCACAGCACCGCCAAGGAAGATGATCAGGAGCGGCTCCATGAGGCTCGTGAGGCTCTCGGTGAGCACCGCGACTTCCTCGTCGTAGGTGTCGGCCACCTTGTAGAGCATCGTGTCGAGCTCTCCAGACTCCTCGCCGACGTCGACCATGTTGACCACGAGGTCGTCGACCACCCGCTTCTTGTATTTCAGCATGTAGAGCAGGGCCCCAAAGCCGGGCACGCAGCAGGTCCAAAACAGCATCGCCACCGCATTAAACGGCGGAACCGAGTATTCCTTGAGCGGCTTGGCAATCGCCTCACCGTCGCGAATCGCGTTCGACACTCTGTCGAAGAGACGCTCGAACATCATGTTGCCCGAGGTCTCTTTGGTGATGTTGAGCGCCTCGAGAATCGGCACGCCCGAGCTCAGCAGGGTGCCGAGCGTTCGCGTGGACCGTGAGAGAATGTTTTTCTCCACCAGCTGACCGAAGATGATCACCTTGAGCGCAAAGAGGTCCCAGCCAAAGCGGCCATAGGGAATCAGCTTGATCGCTTTGATCGTGAGGTTGATGCCAAAGGGGATCGCCGGAATCAGATACCAGTAGTTGACGATCCAGTTGGAAACGTCGATGAGGATCTGCGTCATTGCCGGCAGCTCGCTGCCGAAGTCGTCGAAGATCTTCTTAAACTGCGGCACGATCTTCAGCATGATGAAGGTCAAAATGCCGACCGCCACGCAGACCACGACGACCGGGTAGACCATCGCGCCTTTGACTTTTCGCTTCAGCGACTGCGCCCGCTCCATGAACTCCGACAGCCGGCGGAGAATCACTTCGAGCGCACCGCCCGCCTCACCGGCCCGGATCATGTTGCAGTAGAGCCGGTCGAAGGCCTTGGGGCTCTTCGACATCGCCTCCGAAAGAGTGGCACCGCCTTCGATCTCATCGCAGACATCGAGCAGCGAGTTGCGGAGCCGGCCCGGCTTCTGCATCTCGGCGAGAATCTTCAGGCTCCGCAGGATCGGCAGGCCGGCATCTTGCAGGATGGAGAGCTGCCGAGTGAAGAGCGTGAGCTCTTTGCTCTTCACGCCGCCGATGGCAAACGTGCGGCCTGATTTGCGGCTGGTCCCCTCCGCAGCCTTGGCCTGCTTCTTGGCCTTGAGCTTGGTGACCATGTAGCCCATCGAGCGGATCGTGGCCTGGGCTTCGGCCTCCGTGGTGGCGTCGACGGTGTCGCGGATTTCCTTGCCGGTTGCCGCATCGATCGCTTCGAACTGGAAGGTAGGCATTGCCGTCAGGCCTCCAGGATGGTTTCACGGATGACTTCTTCCGCGGTGGTGTCGCCGGCAAAGATGCCGTCCATACCCGCTTCGCGGAGAGTCACCATGCCCGCCTTGCGGGCGGCTTCGCGAAGCACCTCGGTCGAGGCGTTTCGCATGATCAGGTCGCGCATTTCGTCATTCACGATCATCAGCTCAAACAGGCCGAGCCGGCCCTTGTAGCCAGTGTTGTTGCACTTCTCGCAGCCCTTGCCGCGGTAGAACTTCTTGGAGAGGGCTTCTTCGGTGGAGATCTCGAGGTCGGCGAGAATGTCGGCCTCCGGCTGGATCTCCTCGATGCAGTTGGTGCAGATCCGCCGCACGAGCCGCTGCGCCAGGATCGCTTCGACCGTGGCCGTGATCAAGAACGGCGGCACGCCCATGTCGCGGAGACGCGTGACGGTCGAGGGGGCGTCGTTGGTGTGGAGCGTGGAAAACACCATGTGGCCCGTCAGCGAGGCCTGCACGGCGATCTCGGCGGTTTCCACGTCGCGGATCTCGCCGACAAGGATGCGGTCGGGGTCCTGCCGCAGGATCGCCCGCAGGCAGGCAGCGAAGGTGTTGCCGATGTCTGCATCGATCGGCACCTGCACGATGCCGTCGATGTCGTATTCCACCGGGTCTTCGGTGGTGATCAGCTTGTCTTCGATCGTGTTGAGCTCGGAGAGGGCCGAGTAGAGCGTGGTCGTCTTGCCGCTGCCGGTGGGGCCGGTCACCAAGACGATGCCATTGGGCCGGATGATCACCTCGCGGAACTGCCGCAGGATCATGTCGTTCATGCCCACCTTCGTGAGGTCGAGCGAGACAACGCCTCGGTCGAGCACTCGCATGACCACGCTCTCACCAAAGAGCGTGGGCAGCACCGACACGCGGAGGTCGACGGGGTGGCCGCCGACAGTGAGCTCGATGCGGCCGTCTTGCGGCAGCCGCCGTTCGGCAATGTCGAGGTTGGCCATCACCTTGATGCGGGTGGTGATGGCGATCGCCAGATGCTTCGGCGGCGGCACCATCTCGTAGAGCACGCCGTCGGCCTTGATGCGGATGCGAAACTCCTGCTCAAACGGCTCAAAGTGGATGTCGCTGGCGCCGTCGCGGATCGCCAGCAGCAGCACCATGTTGAGCAGCTTGCGGACCGGGGCGCTCTCCGCCAGGGCCTCGATGCCCGTCAGGTCGAAGGCGTTGCTGCTGGCGGCCGCCGCGGCAGCCGCCGCGAGCTCCGCATCCTTTTCCATGCCCTCGACGAGCGACTCGACGGTGTCGATGTCTGACGAGTAGTACTTCTCCAGCGCCTTGTCGATCTCGGGATCGGTGGCGACCAGGATGTCGATCTCATAGCCGAGGAGCGTGCGAAGCTCGTCGGCGATCTGGATCTTCTGCGGAGCTGCCGTGGCCACCGTCAGCCGATTGCCATCGAGCTTGATTGCGATCACGCGGTAGAGCTGAGCCATCGGCTCGCTCAGCAGGCGGAGCGTGTCGGTGGGGATTTCCTGGTCGTAGAGCGTGACAAAGGTGGTGTTCCACTGCTCGCCGAGGGCTTCGCCAAGCTGCTCGTCGGTGTAGAAGCCCAGCGACAGGCCGATGCGGCCGAGCAGCTCGCCCCCGCGGGCCTGCTGCTCTTCCAACATGGTCTCAAGCTGGGTCTCATCGATGAGACCGAGGTCTACCAGAATCTGTCCGATTCGTTTGAGTGCCATAGCTCAGTCCCGTCCCCTCCGTGGCTGATCCTCGTCTTCGTAGATGCCTCGCTTCGCCTGGTCGATCCGCATCTGCAGGTCGTCGGGCTGCTGGGCCTTGGCCATCACGTCTTCCTCGCTGACCTTCTTCTCATTCCAGAGGCGGAAGAGGTCGTCGTCGAGCAGACGCATGCCGAGCTTGGCACCGGTCTGGATGGCCGAGTTGATCCGGAATGTCTTGTTTTCACGGATCAGGTTGCCGATGGCCGAAGTCACCACGAGCACCTCGTAGGCCGCCACTCGCCCGCCGCCGATCTTGGGCAGCAGCGACTGGCTGACCACGCCGAGGATGGCGGTGGAGAGCTGGGTGCGGATCTGCTCCTGCTGGTTGGTCGGGAAGGCGTCGATGATACGGTTGACCGTGCCCTGAGCACCGGTCGTGTGGAGCGTGCCAAACACCACGTGGCCGGTTTCGGCCGCCGAGATGGCCGCCTCGATCGTGTCGAGGTCGCGAAGCTCACCGACGAGGATCACGTCGGGGTCTTGTCGCAGGGCCCGCCGCAGCGCCTCAGAAAAGCTTGGCACGTCGGAGCCAACTTCGCGCTGGTTGACCGTGCTCTTCTGGGAGTAGTGGTAGAACTCGATCGGGTCTTCGATCGTGATGATGTGGTGGTCGTAGTTTTTGTTGATGAAGTCGATCAGGCTGGCGAGCGTGGTCGACTTGCCGGAGCCCGTCGGCCCCGTCACCAGGAAGAGGCCTCGCGGCCGGGTGACGAGTTTCTTGACGACCGGCGGCACGCCCAGCTGCTCGGGCGTGAGCATCTTGTTGGGAATCTGACGCAGCACCATGGCGATCTGGCCACGCTGCTTAAACACGCTCACTCGGAAGCGGGCGGCGTCGCCGAAGGCAAAGCCGAAGTCGCTGCCGCCCTTTTCAGCCAGTTCGATCTGGCACCGCTCGGGCGTGATGCTCTTCATCAAGCCGTTGGTGTCGTCGGCGGTGAGCACCTTTGTTTTCTGCGGCCGCATGTGGCCGTCGATGCGAAACACCGGCGGCAGGCCGGTGGTGATATGGATGTCGGAGACACCGTTTTTCACCGCAGCATTGAGCAGCTTGTCGATATGGATCGTGCCCGACACGATCCGGGGGCCCTCGCGGGGCGTGCCGTCGGCGTT
>CALCGM010000654.1 GCA_937900985.1 uncultured Planctomycetaceae bacterium
ACATTTGGCAGCTGCACGCGATGGGCAAGCCTCTCGGTGGTGGCGCCTTCGACCCGCATCATGCGGCGAGCACCGCCGCGGTGGCCCTGCGGCCGATGCTCGTTGCGCTGCTGTATGCAATCGGAGTGCTCTCGGCGGTCTACCACCTGGCCAATGGCCTGTGGTCGCTGGGGGTGACCTGGGGCATCTGGACGAGCCCGGCGGCGATGCGACGGGCCAGCTGGCTGAGCATCGCGGTGGGCGTCGCTCTGGGGGCCGCCGGCCTCGGAAGCCTGGCTGGCATGCGGATGGTCGACGTGGACGAGGCCACACGTATCGAGACGCGGATGTCAGAGGCCCGCGAGCTTCTCGAAGGAAAGGCCGTTCCTCCGGCAGCAGCAGTGGTTCCGGTGGAAGACACGCAGGGCGAGTAGGCGACGAATCACGGATTCAAAGGAGCGTGGCAGGATGGCAGGTCCGAGGGTTTTGGTGATCGGCGGTGGGCTGGCAGGGCTTTCGGCGACCATGCGGCTCGCCGAACTCGGGATCGACGTCGATCTGCTGAGCCTCGTGCCCGTCAAACGGTCGCACTCCGCGTGTGCGCAAGGCGGCATCAACAGCGTCAACACGCAGACTCGTCAGCAGGGCGACAACGAGTGGAAACACTTTGACGACACCGTCTACGGCGGCGACTTCCTCCAGCATCAGCCTCCCGTCAAGGAGATGGCGGAATGGGGGCCTCGCATTGTCGACCTGATGGACCGGCTCGGAGTGCCCTTCAACCGCACTCCGGAGGGCTTCCGCGACCAGCGGCGATTTGGTGGCACGCTCTACAAGCGGACCGCCTTTGCTGGAGCGACGACAGGCCAGCAGCTCTTGTATGCCCTGGATGAGCAGGTCCGGCGGTGGGAAGTTGCGGGCAAGGTCAAGAAGTGGGAGTTCTGGGATTTCCTGCAGCCCGTGCTCGATGAGTCGGGCCGGTGCCGCGGTGCGATCTGCCAGGATCTCGTCACCATGGAGTTCCGGGCGTTCCCTGCAGACGCCGTGATTGTCGCCTCGGGTGGCTGCGGCCTGGTGTTTGGCCGTTCGACGATGTCGATGGTCTGCACGGGCAGCGCCGTGAGTCGCTGCTATGCCGCTGGGGCGTTTTATGGCAACGGCGAGTTCATCCAGGTGCACCCCACGGCGATTCCGGGTGCCGACAAGCTGCGGCTGATGAGCGAGAGTGCCCGCGGCGAGGGTGGTCGTGTGTGGGTGCCGAAGACGCCCCAAGACCCGAGAGATCCCCGAGACATTCCAGATGCAGAGCGGATCTACTTCCTCGAGGAGCGGTATCCGAAGTATGGCAATCTTGTGCCCCGCGACATCGCCACGCGTGAGATTTTCAACATCTGCACCAACGAGGGGCTGTCGGTCGAGAAGGATCGCCTCTGCGTGTATCTCGACCTGACGCACATTCCCAAGGAAACGCTCGATAGGAAGCTTGGTGGCATCCTTGAGATCTACGAGAAGTTCCAGGGGGTGGATCCTCGGTTTGTGCCGATGAAGATCTTCCCGGCCGTTCATTATTCGATGGGTGGGCTGTGGATCGATTACGAGCGGAGTGCAAGCGGCGGGTTGGTGGAAGGGTCTCCGCGGAATCAGCAGACCAACATCCCCGGCCTCTATGCGATTGGCGAGTGCGACTACCAGTATCACGGGGCCAATCGCCTCGGTGCCAACTCGCTCCTCTCCTGCATCTTCAGCGGTCTCTTCGTGGCGCCCGGTGTCGTTGCGTCCTGTGATGAGGCAAAGAAGAGTGAGCCTGGGCCTCAGCTCATGAACGATGCCCTCAAGGCCCAAGAGAAACGACACGCGGAGCTCCTCAGTCGTCCTGCCGGCGGTGAGAACCCCTACGACCTGCACGACGAACTCGGCAAGCTGATGACGCGAACCTGCACGGTCGTGCGCCGCAACGACCAGCTCGCGGAGGCCTACGAAGCTGTCTGTGCCTTGGAGCAGCGGTGGCAGAAGTGTTCGCTGTCTGATACCGGCAGCTGGACGAATCAAAACGTTGTGTTTACGAAGGCGCTGGGCGACATGTTTCCGCTCGCCAAGCTGATCCTCAAGGGAGCTCTGCAGCGCGACGAGTGCCGTGGAGCCCACTACAAACCCGAGTTTTCCATGCCGGGCATTGAGGCCGACGACCCGGCCGAACGTCGCAGGCTGGCGGAGGAGTGGTGTGACCGCTTCGAAGAAAACACCAAGAAGTGGCTCAAGACGACGGTGGCCCGTCATGGTGATGACGGGCACCCCGTGCTCACGTATGAGGATGTCGACACGTCGATCATTTCGCCCCGTCCCCGTCTCTACGGCCTGGTGGGCGGCGAGGTGATCGAAGAAGTCTGGCGGGAGCGGCAGCAGGCGAGGGCTCAGGCTGCTCCGCAGCCCGCGACCGTGGGGGCTGGCGGCTAAGCAGGCGACGGCAGCGTGGCATTGAGGGCTGCGGTGCCGTGAGCGGGAGCAGGGGCAGAAACAGCGACAGGCAGACGAGCAAACTCAAGAAGGAGTGCAGGCAATGATTCGGGTGGCTGACGGGCAGGGCGACAAGAACGGTGTGGCATCGGCGGCAGAAGCATCCGCGAGCAAGTCCCCGGCGTCGCTTCGCGTCCGCGTGCTCCGTCAGGATGCGCCGGGCCGCGAGAGCTACTGGGAATGTCATGTCATTCCCTACGAAGCCAACATGAACGTGATCAGCATTCTGCAGCGGATTGCTGCCCGCACGACGACAGAAGATGGTCGGAAAGTTGCCCCGGTTGCCTGGGACTGCAACTGCCTCGAAGAGGTGTGCGGATCCTGCACGATGCTCGTGAATGGCCGCACGAGGATGGCCTGCACCGCATTGGTGGACCGCCTGCTTGAAGAGCAGCCGGAGGAAATCGTGCTTGAGCCGATGAGCAAGTTTCCTGTGGTCCGCGATCTGATGGTCGACCGTCGGCGGGTGTTTCGGTCGCTGGAGCGGGTCAAGGCATGGGTGCCGATCGACGGCTCGTACGACCAGGGGCCTGGGCCGCGGATTTCACCAGAAGATCAGGAAGACGCCTATCCACTGGCCACCTGCATCAGCTGCGGCTGCTGCATGGAAGCCTGTCCGCAGTTCACGAAGGTGGAGGTCTCGCGGCTCGCGGGCGAGTCGCAGGAGGCCTTCGAGGCCCGCCGCAAGGAAGCCTTCGACAAAAACTTCCTGGGTGCCCACGCAATCAGCCAGGCGATGCTCTTCAACTCCCATCCGACGGGCAAAATGATCGCCGACGAGCGGATGGAGGCCCTCACCGATCGCGGCGGTATCCAGATGTGTGGCAACGCTCAAAACTGCGTTGCCGTCTGCCCGAAGAGCATCCCGCTCACCCGCTCGATTGCCCGCGCCGGACGCGCGGCAACTCTGTGGGCGATTCGCCGCTTCTTCGACCGTTGACCCTTCTCCGCCTGCCTGGCGTTCTGTGTCGAGTGGGGTGATCGTGCCGCGAGTTTGCCGCTGGGGAGCGGCCGTGGTAGCCTTCGACAGAGAAGTGTCAAGTATGCGGGGTAGCTGAGCCTGCCCCGACTCGACCTGCGGCCCGTGGCTGCGGTGTCGTTCTGTCGGCCGTGGAGCGGCGGCAGCGGGTAGCGGACTCAAGGAATACGTTGTGGAGAAAAACAGTGCCGATGCCGCCACGGATGGGCGGCAATCGGGCGGTGGGGCGGCATCACGTTCAACTGGGAATCGGGCAGGCAGCGACGGGGCGGGAAGGTCGGGTGGCCGTTCAAGGCGACGCGGGCGAGGACGCCGACCCTCCGGCGGGTCGCCGGCAGCCACGTCCCCGACATCGATGCCAGCGGAAGACTCGTCGGCGGTCGAAGGCCGGCGGACTGAGCAGCCACGAGCAGCGGTACCGGCGGTGCCATCTGCGGTCGTTGATCCAGACGCTCCGCTGTTTGATTCCCTCGGCCTCTCGGCAGCCACGCTTGAGGCTGTCCATCGAGCCGGATATTCCCAGCCAACACCGGTTCAGGCGGGCCTGATTCCGCGAGCCATCACCGGCATTGACGTGCTTGGGCAGGCACGCACGGGGACGGGAAAAACCGCTGCCTTCGTGCTGCCGATTCTGGAGCGGATGGCGGGTGCGGCCGCCGGAAGCCCTGGCGTGCGGGCCCTTGTCTTGGTGCCGACCCGAGAACTCGCCGTCCAGGTGCGGGATGAGTTTGAAAAGCTCGCGCACGGCTCAGGCGTGCACTGCGTTGCGGTCTACGGTGGCAAGCCGATCAAGAGCCAGATCGACAAACTCGCGCGTCATCCGCAGGTTGTGGTGGGAACACCCGGTCGGGTGCTTGACCACATGAGCCGGGGCACGCTCGATCTTCGATCGCTTGAGATCGTGACGCTCGACGAGGCGGATCGCATGCTCGACATTGGCTTCCGGCCCGATATCGAGAAGATTCTGCGGCGATGCCCTGATAGCAGGCAGACCCTGCTGCTCTCGGCCACAGTGCCCCCGCCGGTGGCCAAACTGGCGACGCGGTACATGCGTGATCCGGAGATTCTCGACTTTTCCAGCCGCGACATCGCGGTGGAAACGATCGAGCAGTACTACTTCACGGTCGATCCCACCCGGAAGTTCGAACTCTTGCAGCAGCTTCTCGAGCGGGAGCAGCCACGCCAGGCGATCGTCTTCTGCCGCACCAAGCGGGGAACCGACAAGGTCTACGAGAAGCTGGCCCGGCGAATCCGTCGCAAGCCAGACAGCGACGAGGTCGACGTGGCCTGCATTCATGGCGACCTCGCCCAAGGGGTGCGGGATCGCGTGATGCGGCAGTTTCGAGAGGGTCGGGTGCGACTGCTCATCGCCACCGATGTCGTCGGTCGTGGCATCGATGTGTCGGGAATCTCCCACATTGTGAACTACGATGTGCCTGAGTTCTGCGACGACTATGTTCATCGTGTGGGGCGGACGGGCCGAATGGGCCGCGAAGGTGTGGCGTATACCTTTGTGACTCCTGAGGAAGGGCCCCAGCTGACCCGCATCGAGGTGCGGATCGATAAGCTGCTGAAGCGGGATGAGATTCCCGGGTTTGTCGCGTTTGATCGCAAGGACATGGAAAGAAAGCCCCAGCACGGAGCCGCGGCGGGACCGGCGGCAACGACTGGTGAGGCTGTCGAAGAACCTCCCAAGCCCAAGCCAGCAGCCAACCTGCTGGGCAAGGGCCGTGGAGCCAAGCGGTTTCGCCGCGCCTTGTAGCCGGTGATGCGGTTGGGCTGAAACGCCAGCAGCGCGGGATCCAGCGGGTGACAGACAGATGGGATTCGGTCAGCTGCGGCAGCATCTCGAAAGCCTCGCGGCAGCGGGAGTGCAGGATCTGCCGCGGGCCGCTGTGGGAAGCCTGCCGGGCACGGTCGTCGAGCCTGGCCCGGCTGAGCGGCCTGCCGGTGCGGTGTCGCCGCCCGCTCCTGCGTCGGGCTCTTCCGGCTTTCTGCCGCTCCGGCAGCTTGCCGTCGACGTCCTCTCGGCCCGGCAAGCGGCGCTCGATGCCGTCCGGGCAGAGGTTGCCGGCTGCACGCGATGCGGGGAGCTCGTCAGCTGCCGCACGCAGACGGTGTTTGGCAGCGGTCATCCCGCAGCCCGGATCTGCTTTGTCGGAGAGGCCCCCGGAGCTGACGAAGACGCTTCCGGAGAGCCGTTTGTCGGCCGAGCCGGCCAGCTGCTGACCAAGATCATTGAAGCCTGCCAGCTCAAGCGAGACGACGTCTTCATCCTCAATGTGCTGAAGTGCCGGCCGCCCGGCAATCGTCGTCCGCGGCCGGACGAGGTCGAGAACTGCCGCCCGTTCTTCCAACGCCAGCTCGAAATCCTCGCCCCCGAGCTGATCTGCTGCCTTGGAGCCACGGCGGCCCAGGCCTTGCTGGCAACCGATGCATCGATCGGCGCGCTTCGCGGGCGATGGCACCAGTACGGCACCATTCCCGTGCTCTGCACCTACCATCCGTCGTATCTGCTGCGAACTCCGGCTGCGAAGCGGGATGTCTGGGACGACATGAAGACCATGATGCGGCGGCTGGGCGTCGAGCTCTGACGCCCACTCACGGTGAGGCCCGGGCAGCCTGGAGCGGTTTTTCTCAAGGCATCGATTCCGCAGGTCCGATCACCTG
>CALCGM010000655.1 GCA_937900985.1 uncultured Planctomycetaceae bacterium
GTCTAGGCTTCTGGATTCTCAACACGCACCATCAGGTAGGTCTCGGTGCGATCGTCGAAGTGCACCAGGATCTGCGTCTCATTCATCGTCAAGTTCTGGATGCCTGTTTCCACGATGGGCGAAGTCCGGCCAGTGAAGGCCCAGGCAGCTCGTTGCGACTCCTGATCCACCATCCCCTCAACAGCAGCGGTCTCACCGGTGGCCTTGTTCTGATACGTGCCTGCAATCACGCCGTCGTTGCGAATCGCGAGCTGCAGAAACATCGTTGGTGGCTCCGCATCTTCACCTTCCTGAGCAATGGCAAACACGCCGAGCGGAAGCCAGTCTTCGCCAGCGGCATCAGAAGCCTCATCGTTTTCCTCGGGAACACTCATCGCGAGCTCTTGGGCCTGCTGTGCGTACTCCTCCACAGGCACCGCTTCGTCTCCGACCATCACGGTTGAGCCGTCGTAGTAGCTACTCCCACCGGAACCGTAGTCGTAGTAGCGGCCCGCTCCCCAGTTCCAGGGCATCAACGCAGAGACCGTGTTAAACCCGGCCCATGTCCAGAAAATCGGGTTCTTATCGAAGTAGTAGTGGCCAGTCTGCAGGCCAGACCAGAAATCGTCGTGGAGGTCGCTGTTGTAGGCGTTGTTGAGTTCATTCCGAATGGAATCGGCATGCTCGCCAAGCATCTGCTGACGGTCTGTACGCCGTTCGCCTCGACCGGCAGCGAGATCGCTGCGAGTCTCTCCCCGTTCGGCAACACGAACGGCCTGCTGATCACCGCGGCCGGCCACGCGATCCTGCCGGTTGTCGGACGCAAACTCACGGTTTTCGCCTCGGCTCCCCCTCGCATCAGAGCGTGCTTCGGTACGGTTTCCGATGGCATCTCCGCGGTTGCCGGCGACGGTGTTGCCGCCGCTTGCCGTCGCTGCCGCTGCTCCGGCAGCAGCTCCCGCTTTTGCGGTGCCTCCGTTGTCGAGGAAGTTTGACACGGCGTTTCCGGCGGTTGACTGAGCGGCATCCATCCGAGCCTTGGCATTGCCGGTTGCTCCAGCACCAGCCCGCCCGGCGGCGGCCCCACTCGGCGCGTTGAGGAAGTCCTTCACCTGGCCCTGCGTGGGCCGGGCAGCCGTCGCTCCTGCAGGCCGTGAAGGTGCCCGTTCGCCAGCTGCCGGCCGGCTGCCACCTTTTGGCGTAGCCCCTGCCGATGGCCGGCTCGTGGTCGGCTTGCTTGGAGTCGGTCGAGACGTGCTGGGTTTGTTCGGCGACGGTCTGCTGGGGGCAGGCTTACTTGGAGCAGGGCGACTTGGCGCCGAAGGACGTGATCCCCCGCTTGGCCGCGCACCGCCACCGGATGGTCGACCACCACCGCCACCACCCGGCCGCGCATTCGCAACGCCGCTCGAAAGTACTGAGCCTGCGAGCACAACAACCCCAAAAAAGTTGCCAGCAAGCAGCCAAAGGCTGCGTGTCTTGCGGACCTGCATCAGATGTTTCCCCAGTGAAAAGGTTTGTGGTTCGCGACTCACGCCGCGCTACTGTCGTCCCATCATCGCCCGCACCGCATCGGCGGGATCAATCAGTCTTCCGGTCTCGGCGTCGTCAGCGATCGAAAGCTGCACGCCCTTGATCACGCCATTGAACTCGTTCCCCACCGAAACGTAGTCGGGCGAGACCGGAGCCCCAGAGTCTTCCCCAACGTCGAGTCCGTCGTCGGCGGAGTAGATATTGGAAAGCGTCGCCTCAAGTCTGCCTTCGCCCACCTTCTTGCCATCGACAAACAGTGAGACAACTCCACCCTTGCCGAGGCCCGGGCCTTCATAGGCGAAGTCCATCTGCACCTGATGTTCACCCGGGGTGAGCTTTTCGTCAGATGTGACGTACGTATTGCCGAAGCCGCCGTAGTTGTAGCAGTACTTGAGTTTGCCTTCGTGGGCGTAGAGAGACCACCCACCAATGTTGGCCCCTTGGCAGATGATGACGCCTTGTCCGCCTTGCTCCGGGACCACCACGCCAGCGGTCACAGAATGCGATTTGTTTTTGATGCTCAACACACAGTTCTCAAGCAGCCGTCCCATGCCCGGAAAGAGCAGCTGCGTGGTGCCTCTTACCAGCACGGGTCTGCCAGCGGTATCGGGGTTGAGTTTCTCAAATAAACGGTCATCAAGGGGCAGCACCTTGAAGCGGGTGGCTTCAATCAAAAACTGCCGCTGCAGCTCTTCGAGCTTTTCTGGCATTTCTGCCGCCAGATTTTGGGACTGGCTCCAGTCTGTATCGGCATAGAGTTCCCAGACGTCATCCTCCCAGGCGGGCGACGGCTGCGTGGGAGGAGCCCACGGCGTGCGATGCTTCGTCACCGCAGTCCAGCCGTTGTGATAGATCCCACGATTGCCCATGATCTCAAAGTACTGTGTTGTGTGGCGATCGTCGGCTGCTGCGTCGTCAAACGAGTACGCCATGCTGATGCCCTCGATGGGATCCTGCTGAGTCCCGTTGACACTTGTCGGATGAGGCAAGCCGGCGGCCTCAAGCACTGTGGGGGCAACATCAATCACATGTGCAAACTGCGAGCGGATCTCCCCCTTGGCTTTGAAGCCATTTGGCCAATGGACAACCGCCGCATTCCTGGTGCCTCCCCAGTGTGACGCACACTGTTTGGTCCACTGGTACGGCGTGTTCATCGCACAGGCCCAGCCCACGGCGTAGTGGTTGTAGGCGTCAACGCCACCGAGCTTGTCGAGCTGTTGCGTGAGGTATTCCTCCGTTTCGAGATCTTGAATCCCGTTGAAGTAGCTCATTTCGTTGAAGCAGCCATTGATCCCACCCTCGGCCGACGCTCCGTTGTCACCGACGATGTAGTAGATCAGCGTGTCATCAAGTATCTGCAGCCGCTCAAGGGTGTCGACGATCCTGCCGAGGTTGTGGTCGGCATACTCAAGAAAGCCCGCATAAACCTCCATCTCCCGAGCAAGCACGGGCTTGAATCCTTCTGGCACATCAGCCCAGCGAGGCACTTCGGCGTTTGGGGCAGTGAGCTCACAGTCTGCAGGGATCACACCAAGTTGTTTTTGACGAGCAATGGTTTCTTGGCGGATGGCGTCGTACCCCTGGTCAAACTTGCCCGCATACTTGTCGGCCCACTCTGCAGGAACGTGGTGAGGCGCGTGCGTCGCACCTGGGGCGAAATACATGAAGAACGGGCGGTCGCCGGCAAGTGACTTCTGTTGTCCAATCCACTTCACCGCCTTGGTGGTCATGTCTTCCATGAAGTGGTAGCCCTGCTCAGGCGACCTCTTGTTCTCGACCGGCGTGGTTCCCTCATAGAGCGTGGGATACCACTGATTCGCCTCGCCACCGATGAAGCCGTAGAAGTACTCGAAGCCGCCGCCACCCGTCGGCCAGGCATCAAATGGCCCCACGGGGCTCGCCTGCCAGACAGGCACTTCGTGGCACTTGCCAAACTGGGCCGTGCTGTAACCGTTAAGCTTGAGCGTCATCGCGAGTGGAGCCATCGAGTTGGGCAACACAGAGCTATAGCCGGGAGCGCCCGTTGCGAGCTCCGTAATCGCAGCCATGCCGGCAGAGTGGTGATTGCGTCCTGTGAGCAACGCCTGCCGCGTCGGCGAACAGAGCGCAGTCGTGTGAAACCGGTTGTATTTCAGACCATTCGCAGCAAGTCGCTCGAGTGTTGGCGTCTGGCAGGGCCCACCGAACGCACTCGACGCGCCAAATCCAACATCGTCGAGGAGCACAACGAGCACATTGGGCGCACCTTCCGGTGGACGAATCTGAGGGATCGTCGGAAATGATGCATCTGGACTTCTGGCGTCAAACACGACACTGGTGGGCTGTGTCGTATTCGGCATAGGCAACACAGCCCGGCTCGCTAGGTCGACCGAGAGACACGTGTTGACACTCAAGGCAGCAACCAATGCGACCAACGCCGTCGAGTTGATGGTCGGCCTGCAATACGGATAAACGGCTGTGACGAACCTGGTCATCTGATCGCTTTCCCTGAGGTGGTCGCGTCGACAGTTTCAAAAACTCCATCTGAGTGTCGTTGCGTCATCACCGTCGCCTATGCAGAATGCGCATGGTGGTGGAAAAGACGTGCTGGCCTTTGGGAAACCGAGAGGCGGTGACCATGCAACCGCGAGACCGCTGCATTCTTCCGTCTGCAGTCAGAGCCACCCCTCTGTTGAGTGGGCATGTTCGGGTTGACGATCCTGAGGAAGACAACGCTGTCTTTGAACTCCTCTACGACTATGAGACCGTTCATCTCGGTCGGCAGGGCGCCAGTCGCGAGGTCAGCTTCGCGGGCACGCCCGCCGCGGCGGTATACCGTGAGTGGATCGGCGGGAGCTCCCACAACCTCGGCACGCTGCGGGGCGACAAAATCGCTCTTTGCATCCCCTTGGTCGACACGAAGTCGAGTTGGTGGGGCCAGCCCCTCAAACGCGGCAGCCTCCCGATCTCACGATCTGGCCAATCGATTCACTTTACCTACCACGGTGGCCACCAGAACCTTGTGCTTGCGGTTGATCGAAGCGTCTACGAGGCAGCCTGGGCCGTCGACGGGGTCGGTCCAGCGATGCCCTGTGAGTCTGCAGTTGCTGCCGCCCGCCAGCAGCTCTTGGCCAGCGCTCCAACGCGGGTTGCTGCGTGGTCACGACGTCTTCAACGCGTGCTGCAGGCAGCATTGCAGCCACAAGCGGATCCGAGCATGCCGGTGATCACCGGCGCTGGTCTACAGAACGAAGTGCTGACCGCGCTGCGGTCGCTTCTGGAAAACGGTCGCGTCGATAAGGTCGAACAGCCACTTGCTGAATCGATCGTCGAAGAAACGCTGGTACGTGTTGATGCCGCCGTGAACGACGTGCCGAGCGTGGCGGATCTTTGCGTGGCGTTGAACGTCAGTCGCCGCACACTTGAGATGGCCTTTCAGCGAGTGACGGAGACGAGTCCACGGCAGTTTCTGACCCAGCGACAGCTCAACCGCAGTTACTGCCTTCTCAAACAAGCAAACCCTGTTTCCACACGTGTGACGGACGTTGCGATGGCTTGCGGCTTTCATGAACTCGGCCGATTCGCTGGTCGCTTCAAACAAGCGTTTGGTGAATCACCAAGAGACACGCTCCACACTCGCGTGGGCAGAGCCACTCCGAAAGTGCTCGGGGCTGATACTGACTGAGGCCGCCGAACGCGGTTTCACCTGCTGATCATTGGTGTCTAACTAGAGAGGGGGTAGCCATCTCTTCAACATCTGTCTCGCCAGGCCTGGAGGGAACGCGTTGCTACCGGCATTTTCTGTTGCCGCTGATCAGGGATCGGTCAAGTTGACATTCCACCAGCCGGGGGAAAGCGGTGGCGTTTCGCCACTTGGGGGAAGTGTGCTGGCGATGGCCTGTCGCAGGGTTGCGGAGAGCCTCTCCACCGTCTCGGCGTGGGCCGGCGAGCTGGCCAGGTTGGTATGTTCTTGGCTGTCGGCGTCGTGGTCATAAAGTTCGCGGCCCGCTTTGCCGCCATCCCACTCCGTATACCGATACTGTGGCGTGCGGAGTGAATATCCAAAGAAGGATGCCGGCTTGCCATCCACGCGGCCCCTTCGCACCACCTGCGTGATCGCCCAGCCACGACCGTTTTCACGTGGATCATGCAGCACCGGCACGAGGCTCTGCCCCTGAAGATTTCCAGGGGCCGCCACCCCGCAGAGTTCCGCAAGGGTGGGAAACAGATCGACCTGTGAAACAGGCGTGTGGGCCACGCTGCCAGGCTTGGTGACTCCAGGGGCCACAATCAGCATCGGCACCCGAGCGCTCTCCTCAAACAGGCTCTGCTTCTGCCAGAGGCCATGTTCTCCCATGTGGTAGCCATGGTCGCTGGTGAACACGATCACTGTGTTGTCAGTCAGGTTGAGCCGATCGAGCGTATCGATGAGCATGCCAACCTGGGCGTCCATGAAGGAGATACTCGCCGCATAGGCCTGCCGCACTTCCCGCCGCTGACCTTCGGTCATGCCCGCCTGCTCCTTCTTTTCGCTTGCGAGCGCTGCTGCGGGGATGTCTCTGCGATCGTCCTCCACTCCAGTCACAACCGGCATCTAAGGATAGCCCGGTCAATGGCACTTCTGCAACGGTCTTCCGGCTGACGGACTGCC
>CALCGM010000656.1 GCA_937900985.1 uncultured Planctomycetaceae bacterium
CCGGCAGCGGCAGCCTGGGATATGCGGCTCGACATGGAGCAGGGGGGGCTTGATGCAGGCTTCCAGGTCTCCAACGTGCATGGGGGGATGCGGCTTGCCGGTCGCAGCGATGGCACGCGCTGGGAGGCATCGGGTGATCTGCTGATCGACAGTGCGATGTGGCGGGGCCTGCAGGTCCGGCAGATCCAAGGACCGCTCGTGATGGATTCGCAGGGGGTGCGGTTTGGCAGCTTCGCCGCCCAGCCGGGCCAGCCGGCACGTCGGCTGACGGCCCGCCTGGCCGGCGGCAGCCTTGCCATCGATGGTGGAGTGGCCACAGACGGCGGGTTTCGCGTGATGGTTGGCCTGGAGGGGGCCAGCCTCGAACGGCTGGTCGCTGATCTCACGGGGGCCTCGACAGCCTACCGCGGTGTGCTTGAGGGAACCCTGGAGCTCGTCGGCTTCCGCTCAGCCCGCCACTCGCTCACCGGTCGCGGTCACATGCGGCTGCAGGATGCCGATCTCTACGAACTGCCCCTGATTGTTGCCTTGCTGAAGGTGCTCCGCGTCAAAGCGCCGGATCGCACGGCGTTTGAGTCGAGTGTCGCCGACTTCCGGATCGAAGGCCCCCATGTCTATCTCGACTCGGTCGAACTCGCGGGCGATGCGGTCAGCCTGGTGGGCAACGGTGAGGTCGACTTCGACTCAAACGTGCATCTGACATTTCGTTCGATCATGGGGGATTCGCAGTCGCAGCTGCCGGTGATGAAGCGGATGCTGGGCGGGGCCAGTGGCCAGTTCATGCTGATCCATGTCGACGGCACCCTGGCGGCTCCAGAGATGACCAGCGAGGCCTTCCCCTCGCTCAACGCCCTCGTGCAGCAGTTTCAGTCGCAGGGTGGGCTGATGGGGCAGGAGGGTCGTCGGGCGAGGGCCCCGTCTCAAACCGATCGCCACGGTTGGCGACAGTGAGCAGGCGGGGGAACTGATGAAGGCTGGATCGCCAGCAGCCTGTAGAATCGCCACCGCGAAAACGGGCCTGGGCTCTCAGCAGCCTTGCCCAATGACGGCCAGAGGCGTGAAGGAACACACCTGCCATGGAATCGGATGCCACGACGGATGTCGCGTTTGTGAAGATGCACGGACTCGGCAACGACTACGTCTACATCGACCTGTTTGTCAGCCCTGCTCCGGCAGATCCGGCGGCCCTCGCTCAACGCATCGCGGATCGGCACCGCGGCGTTGGTGGTGATGGGCTGATTCTCGTCGAGCCCTCGCAGCGGGCCGCCGCCCGCATGCGGATGTTGAATGCCGACGGCAGCGAGTCGGAGATGTGCGGCAACGGCGTGCGATGTGTGGCCCATCTTGTGGTGGCTCGCGGCTACGCCTCGCCAGGACCGCTGACGATCGAGACCGGCCGCGGTGTGCTCGCCATTGAGGTCAGGCCCGAGGGGCCGTTTCGCTCCCAGGTGAAGGTTGACATGGGGGCGCCGATCCTGAACCCCGCGGACGTGCCGGTCCAGCTCCAGGCAGATGCCGGGGATGCGGTGATCGACCAGCCGTGCCCAGGCTTGTCGCTGGCTGACGATTGGGTGGCCGCTGCGGGCCTTGAGCCGGGGATGACCTGTGTGTCGATGGGCAATCCCCACGCCATTTTCTACTGCCGTGATGTCGACGCTGTGCCGCTGGAGGTCTTTGGGCCCGCGGTGGAGCGGCATCCGGCTTTTCCTCGTCGCACCAACGCCCATGTCGTGCAGGTGCTCAGCCCTGAGCATGTGCGGGTGCGGACGTGGGAACGCGGCAGTGGCATCACCCAGGCCTGCGGGACGGGCGCGTCGGCGGTCTGTGTCGCCGGCCTGCTCACCGGTCGAAGCGGACCGCGGATCACTGCCACCCTTCCCGGCGGAGATCTGCTCCTGGAGTGGTCGGGCGAAGGGGCGGTGTTGATGACCGGGCCCGCCGAGGAAGTGTTTACGGGTTTCTGGCACAGCGTTCCGCGTGCTGCCGCAGCTGAGCACCTCGAGGACACGCCGTGAAGTTCCATTCACCGATGTCGATCGGCGCCACTTCGCTGGTGGCCACTGCCGGGATTGGGCATTGGATGTCGACCCTCGACTATGCGGTCGCCTATCGCGACCCCGCGATCGACCCGGTGCATCCTCGTTACCGCGGCTCAAAGATCTTCGTCTTCTGGCATGAAAACATCCTCATGCCGCTCTACCTGCGGGGGCATTCCAACACGTCGATGCTGCTCTCGCGGCATACCGACGCCAACATCCTCGACCGGGTGGCCCGCATGATGGGCTTTGGCGTCGTGCGAGGCAGCACGTTTCATGGAGGCTCCGCTGCCCTGCGGGAGCTGGCGGAGCGGGCAGCCCGTTCGAACCTCACGATCACGCCAGATGGTCCTCGCGGCCCCAGGCGGCGGCTGGCGGCAGGCTGCGTGTTTCTCGCCAGCACCCTGCAGATCCCGATCGTGGCGATGGGCTTCGGCTACCAGCATCCGTGGCGGCTGCGGACCTGGGATCGCTTTGCGATTCCCCGCCCCTGGTCGCGGGCGCGTGCGGTCGTCAGTCGCGCGATTGCGGTGCCGTCGGGGCTCGATCGTGAGGGCGTTGAATACCATCGTCAGGGGATCGAACGGCTGCTCAACGGGCTTTCGGGCGAGGCGGAGGCATGGGCTGGCTTCGGCGGACATCGAGAAGGCAGCATGCGGCTGCGAAAGGAACCCTCCCGGCTGGCCACGCACGCGGCCTGCCTGCCAGGATCGCCCGGCGTTTCGCTTGAGGAAGAGCTCTCGCTGGTGGACATGCGGCCACAAGGCTGTGCGGCGGCTGCCTGAACGAAACGCTCACAAACACCTTTTCCACGTTGTCACACTGGTGCACGGGCGTGCGGCAGAACAGACGGAATCGACTGGCAACGCCGTGCCCGAGGAGTGTCGTGGCGATGGTTCGGCGAGCGATGTTCGACATGCTTGGAGGCGGTTTGACAGCACTGCTGTCACTCCTACAATCCCGGCTCGCTTGGGGCTGATTCGTCGCACGACGTCAGCCAGGAAAGCCGCGGGGGACGTCCCTTTTTGAGGGTATGATTCTGCGGTATTTGAACGGATGCTCCAGTTTGCCTGTCCCGTCGGTGGGAGAGGTGAATGCTGCAGGAAGTGGCTATGGCTCGGGATTGCACAGCGGCACGCACGTTGACGTCCCAGCCCGGTGACGAGTTTCGGCAGGAGGTGAGCACCCGGCCTCCGCATCAGCAGCCAGGCCATCCTCCGCGGCAGCCGGCTCGTGCTCGACATCGTTCTGGCGTCTCGGTGATTGGCGAGCCGCAGGCGTCGGACGTTGTCAGTCGACTGCACGCCAGCCTGCGAGAACGCATCGGTCCGCAGCGGTATGCCGTCTGGTTTGATGGGATCTGTCGATTCGCCATCGAGTCGGAAGCGGTGACCGTGATCAGCGACGGCCAGTTTGCCCAAGACCTTGTGCGCCGCAGTTTTCGCGGTGACATCGAGGCTGTGGTGGCGGAGGTCGTCGGGGGCTCGCAGGCAGTGCTCTTTCGGCTTGCCGAGCCGACCGATGAGCCGGTGTCGCCCCGGGTGACGCTGGAAGAGGAGGCTCCGGTTGCAGAGCAGCCCGACGCTGATTCCGAACGGGCGGTCGTGCGGATGCCATTCGTCGAGCCGTCCCCCGGCCCCGTGCCCGAGGCCTCCCCTCCGCCGCGGCCTTCAGCAGACCCTCCGCGACGCCGGCCGCTTGCGCGGCTGGAAGACTTTGTGACGGGCGGGAGCAACCGCATGGGCCGTGCGGCCGCGGAAATGGTGGTGTCGCGGCTTGGCGAGATCTCGCCCTTGGTGATCCATGGCCCCAGTGGAACCGGCAAAACACACCTCCTCGAAGGGATCGTGACGCTGGTTCGCGAGCAGCATCCGGGGATTTCCGCGATGCTCGTGCCCGCTGAGCAGTTCACCACGACATTCCTGCAGGCGCTGCATGGCAGCGGTCTGCCAGGTTTTCGCCGGTCGTATCGTTCGCTCGACATCCTGCTGGTCGATGACATCCAGTTTTTTGCCGGCAAGCGGGCGACCGCGGTTGAGCTCCAGCAGACGTTCGACGCTCTCAGGCGGCAGGGCAGGCAGGTAATCTGCACCTGCGATCGTGAGCCCGAGGCGATCGAAGACCTGGGCCCAGACCTGCTCGGCCGTCTCGAAGGTGGGATGAGCGTGCGGCTCTCACCTGCCGAGTTTGACGTGCGGCGGGGAATCGTTGCTGCGTTGGTCGATCGCCGTGGCCTGGAGTGTGACGAGGTGGTGCTGGACTACGTGGCCACCCACCTGACCCGCAACGCTCGCGAACTCACCGGCGGGGTGAACAGGCTGGAAGCCACCTCGCACATGCTGGGCCTGCCGATTTCTCTGGAGCTCGCCGAAGAAGCACTCGCCGACCTTGTGCGGGCGGGCGGGCGGGGTGTGCGGCTGGTGGATATCGAGCGGGCTGTGTGCGCGGCCTTCGGGCTTGAGCAGGGCTGTCTCCAGACGCCACGGCGGGCCCGCGGCGTCAACCATCCGCGGATGCTGGCCATGTTTCTGGCCCGCAAGCACACCCCTGCCGCGCTCGCAGAGATCGGCAGCTACTTCGGCCGCCGCAGCCATTCCACCGTGATTGCTGCCCGCAAAACGGTCTCCGGATGGCTTGCGTCGCGGGCCCGTGTGCAGCTGGCAGACGCCGCCTGGGATGCCGAAGAGGCCGTTCGACGCGTCGAAGAGCTTCTCCGGTCTGCTGGGTAAGGGGCCGCGAGCAGACCCTACCGCAGCAGCCGCTCCTCCATCTCAGCTCGGTAGCGGAGGCTCGACTGTGGGCCGCTGAAGCCGATCACTCGGCGATCCATCTCGGTGACGCGGCGAAGGACGCGGCCCCGCTCGATGTCAAACAGGATGGTGCCATCCCAGATTCGCTCGAGCAGCCGAGCCTGCAGCTGTGGGTCGTCGACCGGGGTGAGCACGGTGGTGTCGACGCGGATCGTGGCGATGCCATCATCGACCTCTTCCAGCCGGTATCGCAGCCGGGTGCGGACAAGCTTGCGCGGGCCGCCGGGAACCTCCACCACAATCTCGTCGGGCACTTCCCATTCGGTGCCGATCGTTGCCGGATCGCTCGGCAGCGGCACGACCACGAGATCGCCGCTGTTGGATTCCGGAACAGGCCGCAGGTTGTGGCGGCCGAGCACATGCCCTGACGGATCGATGGTGATTCGCGACAAGGGGACGCCGAGCGACGCCGGCACATGCTCGTAGCCAGGCGGCGGCGGCTGAGGATCGCGGCTGTCCCAGGAAACACTCCCCCGGTCACTCGTCCGCGAGTGCATTCGCACATCGTCGACGGAGTGCTCAAGCACCACGCCCCCTTCCTCGGCTGCCGACACCCGCCAGACTTTGGTGGAGTCGGTCGCGGTTTCGACCGACTGGGTCGTGCCGGCGATGGTGGTGTCGCTCACGGCGCGGTGCCGCACCTCCATGCGGAGCGTTTCACCATCTTCAAACTGGTAACGGAGCGTCCACGGGCCCGCCGTCTCCTCGTGTTGCTCGGCCGCGGTCTCCTCGGCGAGGGCCGCCGCAGACTGGAGGCCCGGCATGATCGCAAAACCGACTCCCGCGAGCAGGAGCCAGCACACTGCCGACCGGCGAGTTTTCCTGGCATCGTGCCATCTGCCCATGACAGCCTCCCTCTCTTCCTTGATGTGAGGTCGTCGCCGTGGTGAGCCGAGGGCTCACCTGCGGGCATCACGAAGCCCACCACCCCAGTGCAGCTTCTCCCGCAGCGTTGAATAGTACCCGTGATGCCGGGTTTCAACGAGGGTGAAATGCGGCTCTGCCTGTCGTACGCGGATCGTGTCGCCCGCGACGAGTCCTGTCACCAGCCTGCCGTCGACGACGCAGGCCGAACCCTCGTTGGGGGCCGGCACGACCAGCTCGTAGAGTCGCGACGCGGCATCGATCACCGGACGGTTGGTGAGCGTGTGCGGATTGAGCGGGGTGAACAGGATCGCATCGAGGTCTTTGCGGAGAATTGGGCCGCCAGCGGAGAGGCTGTGGGCCGTGGAGCCCACGGGCGTGCTCACGATCAGCCCGTCGCCACGATACGTGGTGGCGAGCTGCCCATCGACGT
>CALCGM010000657.1 GCA_937900985.1 uncultured Planctomycetaceae bacterium
CGCAGCATCGGCCTCGACACTGGAGAGACGCTCACCAGCAGATTGAATACGTCCCATCAGGCTTCCCAGCGCCCGCGTCATGGTGTTGAGAGCCCCCAGAAGACGGTCGATCTCGAGCGTGTTTGACGCCACCGTCTTCGGCGTCAGGTCTCCTGCAGCAATCGACTCAGCCACCTCGACCGCCTGTCGCACCGGGCTCGTGATCGAGCGGGCCAGCCAGAGCGAGGCCAACACGCCGGGAATGCCGATCACCATCGCCGATGCAACGGCCGCAGCTCCCTGCCAGATAAGCACATCCCGGCTCGCCTCGGTGGAGACCGAGACCAGCACGGCCCCCCCCGAACGGCCATCCGCCCTCCGCACCGGGGCTGCCACCCGGTAGGCAAGCCCTGTGAAGCGGCCCACGGGGCGGCCACTGCCGATCGCCTCCTGCAGCAGGTCGGCATCGGCATCACTCAGTGAACCCCCACGTTCGCCAGCCAGACCTCCGCCGCCGATCCGCCGGCTGACCTTGGCCACGAGCTGGTCATCGAAAATCTGAACCTCTTCCACCTGGCCACCAGCCAGTTCGGAGACCAGCCTCGTCAGGCCCAGGTTTTCTTCGAGGCGTTCCAGGAAAAACGCCTCGATCCCCACCTGCACGATCCGCGGCTTGTCGATCCCGCCCACTCCGACGTATTTGAAGACACGATCGTCGATCTCACGGGTCCGCGCTTCCTGGACCACCGCCGCTGCCTCTCCTTCGAGAAGCCGGTAGAAGACGTGTGCCTGTGGCTGGGCCTGGGGATCGTTGCTGAAGCGAAAGTCGCCGATGTCGGCTGTTGTCAGGTAGGCGAGGCCCTCCTCGTCGGTGGCCAGGATCTCCAGGCCGAAGCGGCCGGCGGTCTCGGACAGGGCCTGCTCAATCCGCTCCGGCGGCAGGCCCGCCTCCTCGCCAAGGGCCACGAGGTGGGCGGCGAGCGTGGCCTCCACCTTCATCTGCTCGGCGATTTCCTCCTCCACGAGGCTGGGCACGTCTTCGGCAAAGCCCGCGGCCCGGGAGAGCAAGTCGGCGATCTCGTCGCCGCCGACCCGAGCCTGCTCCAGCACCGCCTGGCGGCCTGCAATCGTTTGCAGCAGCGTGGTCACCACCACCGCCGCCAGCACCAGCAGCGTTGTCGTCAGGGCAATCTTCGAGCGGAGCGACATGCGTCAAGCATCTCCGGCGGGCGTCGTCTCGGCGAGCCGCCGAGTTTTAGGCAAACCTAGCCCCGGACCGGTCCCGCCGCCACTCCACCGCAGGCGTTCACTGCGGTTCGATGTCGACCAGGGGCGGAATCGGCACAAGACCGACGGAACGCAGCTCGGTGGCTGGCCCAGCCGTGGCGACAGGCTGCGGGGGGCCGCTCGCCACCGCGGGCCGTCGCACCGCGCCCGCGAGGAGGCAGCCCACAATCGGCAGAAACACCCACAAGGGAGCCACGCACCAAGGGAGCCAGACCGCTGGCCCCTCGCACCTCCCTGAGACACAGGACGAACCGTCCGCCAGCCTGCGGCGTTCGGCGGCCGGCGGCTCGTTCATGATCGGCGGGGAAAGGGATGACATGGCGTCCGGCGGAACTGTGTCGAGCGGCATGATGCTCCTCACGAATCTGCGAGGGCAGGGGAGTACCGTGGAGCGTTGCCGCAGATCAAGCCCAAACCGATGCCAGAGTGGCCGAGGCGGGGATCGAACCCGCACACCCCTTACGGGATACGGGATTTTAAGTCCCGTGCGTCTGCCAGTTTCGCCACTCGGCCGGAGGGGAACCTTGGGGGAGTTGTACGGTCGTCGGTCTGCCGGCTGCAATGCCGCAGCACCACGTCAACGGCTCCCCCGAGCCTTCGGCAGGTGCTACAAACTGACAAGGCGTGCGACGTGGAGGACAGCCGCTGTCCTCTGAGACTGTGCACGCGTCCCCGCAGGTCAGGATCCGCCGCGTGCAATCGTCGACAGCCCAGCCCGCCCCGTCCGTGTCTGTGCCGGGCATCAACGGTTTTCTCGGCTCACGGGCCTCGCTGGGCACCGACTTAGTGTTTGTCGCCCTGTTTGCCGTGATCCCGCTGCTCGCCTGGAGCGTTCAGCTTGCGAGGAGAAAGCAGTATCGCTGGCACAAGCAGGCCCAGCTCGTGATCGCCACGGCTCTGCTGGTGGCGATTGTCGTCTTCGAGATCGACATGCGGCTGGTCAGTGGCTGGAAGCCGAGAGCCCTCGCCAGCCCATGGTGGCCACGTGGCGTGTGGACGGCGCTGAGCGTGCACCTCGTCTTTGCCATCTCGACCGTGGTGCTCTGGATCTGGGTGGTCTGGGAAGCCTTGCGGCGTTTCCCCACACCGCCAGCCCCGGCCGAGCACAGCCGACGGCATCGCCTCATGGGCCGGCTTGCGGCTGCGGATCTGGTGCTCACCTCGCTGACGGGCTGGATCTTCTACTGGTTTGCTTTTGTGGCCAGCTGAAGGCCGAGCACTTCTTAGGCCGTTTCGGGCGGCCGCGGCAGCCAGAGGCACAGCCCTAAGCCGCCGAAGTAGAGCACGCACAGCGGCACCGCCAGGAAGAGCATGCTGTAGGGGTCGGCGGGCGTGAGGATCGCCGCCACGATGAAGATCGCGACCACCGCTGTTCGCCACTGCGCCGCGTAGGCCGACGCCTCAAGGATGCCGATCCGCTCCAGGAAAAGCATCACCAGCGGCAGCTGGAAGCCGAGCCCGAAGCCGATCGGGAGCAGGAGCACGAAGCTCAGCCATTCCGTGATGCGGGGATCGGGGTCGAGCCCAAGCCATTCATTGAAGGCCAGCAGATAGGCCAACACAAAGTCAAAGACAAAGAAAAACGCGAGGGCGACCCCGGCAAAAAACAGGCCTGTGCTCGCGGGCAGGAAGACGTGCACATACCGCTTTTCGTGCGGGTAGAGGCCGGCCGCCACAAAGCTCCACAGCTGATAGAAGATCCAGGGACTCGACAGCACGATCCCCACCACGAGCGCGGCTTTGACGTAAATGCCGAAGGCTTCCTGGGCGCTGAGCGTCGTGATGTTGACCCGCGCGTCGCGGGCGAGGGGCTGCCAGAGCACCACCGGCACCAGGTCCCCCAGGGGAAACTGGCCGTCTTCACTCTGCACCGCATCCGGCGACCGCCCCAGCCTGTCGGCGTGGATCTCACGCACCTCAAACGAGAGGCCGAGCCTGGTGATCGCGTCGGTCATCTCTTCTTTGGTGTAGGGAATACCTGCCGCGCCGGGCGTCCGCGGCTCCCACTCCTCGACGACTTTCTCCGACTGGCTGATGTAGTAGTCGCCAAGGGCACGCCGCAGCGGCTGCTCGATCAGATGGACCACATCGCGGCCGACAAAAAAACCGACCACCACACCGACGAGCAGACCGATCGAGGCCCGAATCAGGCAGGCCCGCAGCTCCTCGAGGTGCTCGCCGAAGGTCATCGTCGAGCTCTGAAACAGATCGTCGTCGTGCGTGCGGGCCATGGGTCGTCCAGGAACAGGATGCGATCGGCCGGCTTCCCGGCCAAACGATTTATACTCCATCACGCGATGCCTACAGACACTGCCCTCCTTCGCTCGGGAAGCAGCCCCGCCACGGCGGCCAGGGTGGTGCTCTGCTGTCGTGATCCCCAGGCCTGGCGAATGGCACGCGTGGGCCGCCTGTCGGTGCTGGTGGCAGGCCTCGCCGCCTCCGCAGCCGCGGCCTTCGGCGGGCAGCCGTCCCCGGCAACGACCGGCCGCCGACCACCGGGCATCGTCCCGGGAGGCGTGCGGGCAGCGGTCGGGCAGGCGATCGAAGCCGCCGAGGCCGCCACCTCCCTCGAGGAGATCGCACGGGCCCGCCAGCTCGTCGACCGGCTCGAGGAGCGGCAGCGGCGGTCAGGGAGCAGCTGGCTGCTGGCCGCCGAAGAGATCCCGCCAGCAGGCAGCGGCGATCCGAGAGCCGCCGGAACGCTGCTGCCGTTGGAGCGTCTGACGGCCCAGCTGCGGCGGCATCTCGCTGCCGGGCTCAGCCGCCTGCTCCACGAGGAAGCGGTGGTCTCGGCAGCGGTGTCGGATGCCGCAGCACACCGCGACACAGCGCGGCTTCAGGAGCTGGCCCGCACGTCCTCCAGTGGCCTGGTGGTCTGCCAGGCGTTGCTCGCGGCTGGCGATCTCGCTCTGGAGCGAGGCTGGCCCTCCGCAGCAGCTGAAGCCTGGCGGCAGGCCGAGCACACCGCCCGGCTGATGGATCGCCCCCGGCTGATTGAAGCAGTTCGCAGGCGACAGGATGCCAGCGGAACGATCCCGGGAATGGAGCGGCCATCGAGTGCCGCCTCGAGCGGTGTGGATGTGGCGGTGCCGCCTGCGACTCAGTCGCCACGCGTTTCGCTGGCCCTCCGCTGGCAGCATCCGCTCCCCAAACGCGACGCGGCGATCTCAGCCATCCGTCCGCGAGTGACCTCCACCGCTGACGGCACCGCTCCGCTGATCTGCTGGCATGCCCAGGGCGGCATCCACGCTCGGCAGCTTGCCGATGGCGCGGTGCCGTGGAGCCGCTCAAGCACGGGCCCCGTGGCGGACCGGCTCTTTCCTCCAGTGGGTGACAGCACGATCCCGCCGGCGTGGCCGCCATACGTGCAGGGTGGCCGCCTGCTGTCGCTGGCAGAGACACCGTCATCCCGCATGCTGATCTGTCTTGATCTCAGCGACGCCGCTGAAGGCCGTCTGCTCTGGACGGCACGGCTCACCGAGCAAGCCGGAGGCGATGGAGCCGCGCCGGTGTGCAGCCTTGATGGCCGTGGCGAGGCTCTCGCATTTGTCGGCGTGCGAGGAGCTGAAACGGAGCTCATGGCGATTCGCCTCGCTGACGGGCAGCTGCTCTGGCGGCGGCCGCTCGGTGGCCTCTGGCATCACGCCGCCGCACCACGCCCTCCGGCGGCTGCCGTGGCCGAAGACCTGGTCATCGCGGTGGCCGACGATGGATCGGTATGGGCGATGGACCAGGCAGGCAGCCTCGTGTGGGCTCGAGAGCCAGCCACCGCCAACGACGATCCGACGGCTGTCGCTGCTGCCCTGCCGGTGCAGGCTCCCGTGGTCAACCGGGGCACGGTGGTCACCTGCAGCTCCGACGGTCGGCAGCTGACCGCCCTCGGTGTTCGCTCTGGCGAAATCCGCTGGCAGTTTGCCGCTCCCACCAGGCTGTCGGTGGTCGGGATCGCTGGAGGCGTCCTGGTCGCGTTTCACGACGACCGCATCGTGTCGCTGTCGCTCAGCGACGGCAGCCTCCTCGCCAGCCGTCCCACGCCAGGCCCGCCGCTGGTGGGCGAGCCCCTGCTCGCCGACAGCTGGCTCTTCTGGCCCGTTGCCTCCCAGCGCACGCCAGCCGACGGCCGCCCGTCGACGCCAGCGGCTTCGGCGGGCGGACAGGTTCTCATGCTCGCTCCAGCTACACTCGACGATGCCGCGGCTCCGCTCGCCTTGGGCAGCCCCCCAGCCGGCAGCGTCAGCCTCGCCGCCGGCGATGGGCGACTGGTGGTCTGCGACGACGCCTCCATCCGGGTGTTTGGCATCACCGCAGCCGATTGATTTCGTTCCTGAGCCTGAAAGCCCGCTTGTTCATGACCGCATCCGCACCATCCCAGCCAGCGACTGCCGAGGTCGCCCTGCTTGCCGAGCAGGTCATGCGGGCTGTCGCCCCGCGGATCGTTGGTCAGCGGGAGACCCTCCGCCAGCTGCTGCTCGGTGTTCTCTGCGGCGGCCACTGCCTGCTGGAGGGTGTGCCGGGGGTTGCTAAAACGCTGATGGTGAAGTCGCTTGCCGAAGCCCTCGGGCTTTCCTTCGGCCGGATCCAGTTCACCCCCGATCTGATGCCCACCGACATCACCGGCACCGACGTTCTGGAAGAAAACCCCGCCGACGGCTCGCGACACACCCGCTTCCTCCCGGGTCCGCTGTTTGCCGAGGTGCTCCTCGCCGACGAGATCAACCGCTCCCCGCCCAAAACGCAGTCTGCCCTGCTCGAAGCGATGCAGGAGGGCCATGTCACCGTCGGCGGAAAGCGGCACCTGCTGCCCACACCGTTTGTCACACTCGCCACGCAAAACCCGATCGAGCAGGAGGGCACCTACCCGCTCCCCGAAGGCCAGCGAGACCG
>CALCGM010000658.1 GCA_937900985.1 uncultured Planctomycetaceae bacterium
ATTGCCACGGGGCTCGGCTTCTTCGACCACATGCTGACACTGCTCGTGGGCCACTCCCTGATCGACCTGACGGTCCGGTGCACCGGAGACCTGCATGTGGATGGCCACCACACCGTCGAGGACGTGGGGCGGGCCCTCGGCCAGGGCTTCCGCGAGGCGCTCGGCGACCGCCGCGGCATCCGCCGCTACGGGCACACGATCCTCCCGATGGACGAGGCCCTCGTGACGGCCGCGGTCGACCTCGGCGGACGGGCAGCCTGCGTGCTCAAGGCCACCTATCCCGTGGCCACCATCGGCAGTTTTGACACGCAGCTCGTGGAGGTCTTCTGGGAAGGCTTCGCCGCCACGGCGGGCGCGAATGTCCATGCCATCCTGCACCACGGCCACAACGCCCATCACATCGCCGAAGCGATCTTCAAAGGCCTCGCCCGATCGATCCGCATGGCCCTCGAACTCGATCCCCGGCAGAAGGGGATTCCGAGCACCAAGGGGTCTCTGACGGTGTAGAGCGACCGTGCCGGCTCACTCGTTGACATACGTCTCGAGGAAGCGGGCCAGGCGGTGGAAGTCGCAGCCCTGCTCGACGTAGCGGACCACGGTGACGAGCGTGGCCGGATCGACCAGCTCCTCAAATGGCACGTAGTTGAGATCGAGCTGGCCCGACACGCTCACCATCACGCCATTGAGCCCACGCTCGGCCAGGGCTCGATACGCCCCCACACCGAGCTGGCTCCCGAGCATGATGTCGAAGGCGTGCGGCTTGGCACAGCGGGCCTCGTAGCCCAGCTGCAGGCCAACCACCTTGCGAGACCGGCCCGTCTGCCGTGCATACTCGTCGGCCACGAGCTTGGAAAACATCCGCCCCAGCTGGATATGGGTGATCGAGATGTGGCCATGGTCGTCGCGAGGGATCCCCTCCAGCTGGCTCTGCGGAAGATACTCGGCGAGGCCCTCGGCGAGCACCACGACGCCAAACGGCTTGTTTTCCTTCTCCTCGCGAACCCGCATCGTCTTCACGATCCGGCCCACAACCTCCGGCACGTTCATCACCGGCTTGACGCGAGTCTGGCCGGACGGATCCGTGATCGTCTCCTCCGAGCGGTAGCGGCCGTTGATATCTTCGACGCTGATCACCAGGCTCGCCTCACCGGAAATCGCCGCCCCGTAGGCGAGCCAGCCGGCACTGCGGCCCATCGATTCGCAGAGGAAGTAGGCCCGGGCAGCCTCGGCGTCGTAGATCAGATTTCGCAGCTCGGTGGCCAGGGTGTCGACGGCCGTGAAGTAGCCGAAGGTGAAGTCGATGCCCATGTAGTCGTTGTCGATGGTCTTGGGCAGATGCACCACCGGGATCCGCGGACTGCCCGCGGGCAGCCGGTCCTGAAACATCTTGAACTTGTTGGCCGTCTTCAGCGTGTCGTCACCACCGATCGAAATCAGAGCCTCCACACCGAGCGATCGCAGCCCCTCATAGACATTCTTCAGCGGCGCCGAACGATCCGGATCGTCGAGATGTTCGGGGCTCGAGACGAGCTTGCCGGGATTCGCACGGGCGGTGCCGATCAGGATGCCCTGGCTCGACCGCGACCGCTTCATGAACTCAGGCGTGAGGTGCACCCAGTCGCGGCCTTCCTCCAGCGGCTTGTCGGCCGAGTAGTCGACCAGCGAGGAGTAGCCATGCTTCATCCCGAGCACCTCGGCACCACTCTTGAGAAACGAGATGGCGGCGGTGGAGATCACGGCATTGGCCCCAGGCGCGGGTCCCCCGGCAAACAGGATCGCCACGCGGCGAAACTGGTGTGTGGCCTTTGGAGGTGCAGCAAGGGTCTCGGTCATCATGAAATGCTCGCTCTGCGGAGGGAAAAAGGGCAGGGTAGTGAAACGCGGACCGATCGACAGCAGCGCGACGCCCGCCTCATGAAAAACTCACCCAAGCAGGGTGCGTTCCACGAAGGTTGTGTCGATCTGAGAATCGTGAAAGGCCGAGTGCGAGAGAATCTTCAGATGGATGGGAACTGTCGTCTCCACCCCCTCCACTCGCAGTTCTTTCAACGCCCGCTGCATCGTCTCGATCGCTTCGCGACGGGTGGGCTGGTGCACGATCAGTTTGCCGATCAGTGAATCGTAGTGGGGCGGCACGGTGTAGCCGCTCGACGCATGGGAGTCGAATCGCACCCCGAAGCCGCCGGGCACAATCATCCGCTCGATGCGGCCCGGACACGGCCGGAAGTTGTGGGCCGGGTCTTCCGCGTTGATGCGACACTCAATCGCATGGCCACGCTGCTCGACGTCGTCTTGCGTGAAGCTCAGTGGCTCACCAGCCGCCACGCGGATCTGGGCCTTGATCAGGTCGATTCCAGTGACCATTTCCGTCACCGGATGCTCCACCTGGATCCGTGAGTTGAGCTCGATGAAGTAGAAGTTGCCGGCTTGGTCGACGATAAACTCCACCGTGCCTGTCGAGTAGTAGCCGGCTGTTTTTGCCAGCCGCACGGCGGCCTCACACATCGCCTTCCGCGTTTCCGGAGAAAGCCGCGGGGAAGGGCTCTCCTCGATCAGCTTCTGGTGGCGTCGCTGCGTCGAGCAGTCGCGCTCCCACAGGTGCACCACATTGCCGTGCATGTCGCCGATGATCTGCACCTCGACATGCCGCGGCCGCTCCACATACCGCTCGAGATA
>CALCGM010000659.1 GCA_937900985.1 uncultured Planctomycetaceae bacterium
CTGCCGGCGGAGCTCCAGGGGCTGCTGGTGGGACGCTGGCGCGAACGGCCTCGGAAGGCCGGGCGGCTTCCTCGGTTGCAACGGGGAGCGGAGGAACCGGCGTGGCCCCGCCCTGTGACGAAGCGGTTGTCGCGAAAGGCAGCGGGGCTTCAGCAGCCCGAGGACTCAGGGGCCGCCGTTGCGGCGGTGCGGGCAGCGATTCCTTCGTCCGTCGCTTCGGGGCCGTAGGCCGCGCGGCAGCCCGTTTTTCAGGCGAATCGGCGGAACGGTCAGCTGGGTTTGTCGAGATTTCGCTTGCCATCGCTCGCTCGATCTGCATCCGCAGGGAACACCCAGGCGGGCGGTTCCCGTGGGGATTGCCTGTGTCGGTTCCTTGCCCCCAACCCCAATCGTACCATTCTCCGCCTCAAATGCTGCCACCACCCAAACTGGGGTGCCCGTGCCGTCGGCAGCGATGCCGCGAAAGGGCATCTGGCGGAGGGGAGATCCTTGAGGTAGTCTCGTTGGACGAAATCTACCCCGACCCAACCTCTCAACGGTGTGACCCGCCCCATGGCCAAGGGAAAGAAAAAGCTCGAAGTCGTGCACCTCGTGTGCGAGGAGACTGGCGACTACAACTACACGATCCGCCGGAAGACGGGCGGAGAGAAGCTCCGCCTGAAGAAGTTCAGCCCCCGGCTGCGACGTCACACCGTGCATGTTGAGAAGAAGAAGTAGTCGGTGGTGGAGAAGTCGTCGGTGATGGACAGGGTGTTCCCTGTGCCGGCGGCCTTCTCGTGGTCTGTGGAAAAAGCCTTTCATGGCCTTTTCTCACGCAAGCGACGCCCCTGAAACCGAGTTTTTTGGGGTCGCCGGACACCGCTCCTGCGGCGGCAGCAGAGGTGTTCCACAGTCTGCTATGCGACCTTTTCCAGGAGGCCTGCAAGCTCCTCCAGGCTGACGGGGTCGCCGAGGGTGCTCGCTGGCTGCAGAGCGGGAGCGTCGAGGACCACGTCGGCAGCCGAGCGGAGCCGGTGCGGAGGGGTGGCGTTTCCCTCGACCAGCAAAACGCGGCAGGCGGGCGACGTCCGGCCGGCTTTCTGAGTGCGGCGTGCAAAGCGGCAGCTGCCCGGCCAGATCACGAGGTCGATCTCGGGATCCGTCATCACCGCGCCGGGCTGAGCCGCGGCTTGGTTTCGCCCTTGCTGAAGGAGGTGGGCAACGCCTCGGCCTGTTGACGTCTGCTCGAGGTCGGCGGGCAGCCGCCAGCGGAGGTCGCGAAGGGATCGGCTGGTGAGGCCCTGACGGCAGCAGGCAAGCCGGCCGCGGCGGAGAAAGTAGCCGACATTCGCGCCGTCTCGCCAGCGGGCTGTTGCGGTGGGGTCGGTGGGGTGCCAGACGTGCAGCGAGCAGGTGCGGTCGAGCACCGTTTCCAGGCGAACGCCGACAGCCCGCAGTCGGAGCGTGATGTCGTCGTCTTCCTGCCCCCAGCCGACGAACCGTTCGTCGAATCCGTTGACCTCTTCAAAGTCACGGCGGTGAATGCAGATGTTGTTGCCCACCAGCCGCGGCTTGGTGGGGTGGCCGATCAGCGAATACCACCGCCACTTTCGCAGCCTCCGCTTCAGGGCTGCTCGCTCCTTGGCAGGAAGCAGCTGGTGGACGGCGTTGGCGTCGAGCGTGGTGGGATCCACTGAGCGGCTCTGGAGCTCATCGAGGCGGCCGCAGTCGCCGCCGGTGGCCACGCCTTCCCGACAGCGGGCGAGGTGAACGGCCACGTGATTGCGGGGCAGCAGGCAATCGCCGTCGAGAAACAGCAGCCGCTTGCCGCGGGCCAGGCGAGCGCCGTCATTCCGCACGCGGGCGAGGCGAAAGCCGTCGTGGGGCCGCGATGTGAACGCGATCCGGAAGGGAGCGGTCGCTGCCCGCTGTGCGACGAGTGCGGCCGTTTCATCGGTGGAGCCGTCGTCGGAGACCACCACCTCAACGATGCCTTCGACCCCTTCCTGGTGCTCGATCGAATCGAGCACCAGCCCCAGGTGCCGTGGCTTCATGAAGGTGTTGACGACCAGAGAAATCTCAGGAACAGGTGTGTCTGCGGGCATGTCGTTGCGTTCCTGGCCTGGCAGTGCCGCGTCAGGCATCCCGAGAGCAGCCAGTGGTGGGGGCTCCCACCACGCCGCCGATGAGCTGCTGCAGGGCCTCCTCGCCGGAGAGGAGATCGAGTGCGATTTCGAGGGCGACCACGGAGACGCCCGCGAGGTCGGTGGCCTGGATTTTGACCAGATCTTTGACCGTGGTCACGATCAGTTCCACGTCGGCGGTGCGGGCGGCGTGGCCGATCTGGTCGAGGTCGCCGATGGGATAGGGATGGTGGTCTGGGAAAATCAGCTCCTTGCCGACGACCGCCCCGGCGGCCTCCACGGTGCGGCGAAAGGCCGCGGGATTGCCGATCCCTGAGACGACGGCCACCCGCCGGCCCGTGAGGTCGGCGAGCGGACGAAGGCTGCCGTCCGCTGATCGCAGGCAGCGTGGGCCGTGCACCGCCTCCGCCCACACCGGCGGCCGCGTGCCCGCGAATCGCATCAGTTCGCTCTTGATCGCCGTCCGCTGGGCGGCATCGACCGACAGAGCCCGCGTGAGCACGATGCCGCCAGCTCGGGCAAGCCCGCGGAGCGGTTCGCGGAGAAGCCCTCGGGGAAAGAGGCGCCCGCAGCCAAAGGGATCGGTGGCATCCACGGCGACGATGTCGAGGGAGCGGGCCAGCCTCCGGTGCTGAAAGCCATCATCGAGCACCGCCACCGTGGCGGCGTGGCAACGGGACGCTTCGGCAACTCCGGCTGCCCGTAGCCGGTTGGCGATGTGTGGCACGCCCGGCAGCAGCGTGCGGAGCTCGGCGGCCTCGTCGCTGGTGCTTTCGCGAGCGGCCGCGTAGCCGCGGCTCACAATCGCGGGCTTTTCGCCGAGCTCGGTGAGCTGCCGTGCCACCCAGGCCACCAGCGGCGTTTTGCCGGTGCCTCCCAGCGTGAGGTTGCCGACGCAGATTACCGGGATGTCGGGCGTGGCGATCGGGAGCCAGCCCTGGTCGTACAGCATGTTGCGGCCCACGACGGCTGCCCCATAAGGAACGGCACAGCCTGCCAAGAGTCCTCGCAGCAGGGTTGCAGGCAGTCCGCGGTGAGAGCCGTCCACGAGGGCTCGGAACGTGGCGGCATCGGGGAGGCGTGGCATGGGGCAGCAGTGCGGACGACGATGCGCTGGAGGTGGAAACTGAAAACGCTACGGCCCTGCGGCTGCAGGCGTCAATTGCTTCGCAGGAGGTCGCGGAGGGGAATCGCCGATATACTTTCAAAAAGGGGTTCTTTTTACGGTCAGTTGCCACCCGCTCGCGGCGGAAGCCGTGGCGACGGTGGCGATGCGTTCTGGCCAAACCCTCTGCTTCTGGGCGTGCGGTGGCGGGCTCCGCAGGAGCGGGATGGAGGAATGGCTGGTGGCGACAGCAACCGAAACAAGATCCGAACATGCCGATGCCCCGTTGTCGGTGCCCCAGTGGCGCGATGGTGAGGAGGGGGCTTCCAGGTCGGAGCAGTATCTTGCCAAGCGGCTGCGAGCAGCCGCTGCCGACCACCGCAGCGTTGACTGGAGTACGTTTCTTGCCGGAACTGCCGTCGGCCTGCTGGCCTGGCTGTTTCTCGGCGTGCTCGCCGAGCACTGGGTTGTGGCTGGTGGATTGCCAACCTGGGGGCGGGCGGTCTGGCTGCTGATGGCGA
>CALCGM010000660.1 GCA_937900985.1 uncultured Planctomycetaceae bacterium
GGTCGGCCGCCTCGACGCAGGCCGCTGGGTGGGAGAGCGGATCGGCAGAGCCGATGAGAATCTGCCCTTCTCTGAGGCGGCAGCAGTCGCCCGCCCAGCCCGGCCCTCCGGCACCGCAGGTGCGGACGGCCAGCAGACAGTCGGCGGCAAAGGCATCGTCTCGTGTGCCGATCGTGGCCCCGGCGTCTCGGTAGGCCTCGTCGGAAAAGCCGGCCGCGACGCCAGCCCCCGTCTCGACGAGCACCTCCACCCCCTTCTTGACCAGCGGCTTGATCGCCGCCGGCACGAGGGCCACGCGGCGTTCCTCGGGGTAACTTTCCTTGGCGACGGCAACTTTCATGGGCGTGGATGCGTGTCTCGAGGGTGGAATGCCGCAGGGGCGGCGGAGTTTTGAAGCCGCGAGTCCAAAGTGTCGCCGGCAGGCCGCTTGAGGACAACTGCGGCTCTGGCTCGCCGGCTGGCCTGCGGCTTCCCAGCCTGGAACCATAGGAGTCTCTGGTTTTTCGGCCGTCTGCATGGGAGACTTGTGGCAGCCCAGTGAGCCTGTTACGCTCCGGGGCTCTCAGATTTTCCGCCGACCACTCCAACTCGCAAACGAGCAGCAGACGCGATGATTTCCACTGCCAAGACCTACATGGCCAAGCCCGGCGAAGTCCAACAGCAGTGGTGGGTCGTTGATGCCGCAGGCAAGCGAGTAGGCCGGCTCGCCAGCGAGCTGGCCATGGTGCTGATGGGCAAGCATCGCCCCACCTACACCCCGCATGTCGACACCGGCGACTACGTGGTCGTGGTCAACGCCGACAAGGTGGAGTTTGGCGGCGCTAAGTGGGAGCAGAAGGTCTACACCTGGTTTACTGGCTACAACGGTCTGAGCACCGAGACGGCCGGTGAGCGGCTTGAGCGTCGTCCGGAGCTGATTCTGCAGGAGGCGGTTCGCCGCATGCTGCCGAAAAACAAGCTCGGCCGGGTGATGCTGCAAAAGCTGAAGGTGTATGCCGGCCCCGACCACCCGCACAGTTCGCAGCAGCCGCAGGTTCGTGAGTTCTGAACCTGCTCGCGAGCGCTGAGGCGTTTCCTTATTCATTTGAGATTTGAGACCACATCTGCCCGGAACCTTCCGCGGCACCGTACGAAGCGACGAGGATAGACGACGATGGTGACGGCGACAGCATCAGGCGAAGTGACCGCAACCGGACGACGCAAGACGGCGGTGGCCCGCGTGCGGGTCAAGAGCGGCACGGGGCAGATTGTGGTCAATGGTCGGCCGATCGACGAATACTTCCCGGCGATTAAGGACCGTATGCAGGTGTCGGGCGTGTTGGCTCATGTGGGCCATGCGTCGGATGTCGATGTGCGGATCCGGGTGGACGGTGGCGGCTCAGCTGGGCAGGCCGGGGCGTGCAGGCTCGGCGTGGCTCGGGCGCTCAAGGCGCTCGATGGAGAGACCGGAGAGACGGCGGAAGCCCTGCGTGCTGAGGGCATGCTCACCCGCGACGGCCGCATGAAGGAACGCAAGAAGTACGGTCTCCGTGGTGCCCGCCGCGGTACCCAGTTCTCCAAGCGGTAGCACGCCGGCGAGGTTCTGCGTCGCCCGTTCGCGGTGTTTCCCGATTGCAGTGCGTTGTGCTGCTTCGCAGTGCGTGCTGCTGCGGTCGCTACAACCGTGGCGATCCTTCCAGGCTGTGCGCCGATCAATTCTTAGGATCGGCACAGGCGGCATTCTGTTTTGTGGTCTATGTTTGCTTCGGCTGATCAGCCGAAGCGATACTTGAGGCATTGGGAATCGCTCTCGAGGGACCACGGCATTGCTGCCGAGCTGGAGGAGGACTCTGACATGGCGTCAAACGGTGTGCGACGGGATCTTCCGCGGCGGCAGATGCTGGCCGGCGGATGTGGTGCGGCTCTGCTGCTGCCGGTGATCGGCGGCGTCGCTCGAGCTGAAAAGCGGTCGGCTGCGGGCCTCGCCGCTGCGGCTGCCCCCGATGTGCTTGAAGCTGAGGCTGAAAAGCTCGTCGAAGTGAAATACATCCCCAATGACTCGCGTTCGGCGCAGATCGTGGTCAAGAACATCTCGCCGCGGCCAGTGACGCTGCGGCTGCCGCAGGCTTTCGTGGGCGTTCCCGTGCTGGCTCAGATGGGCATGATGGGCGGCATGGGCGGCGGCATGGGCGGTCGGGGCGGCGGTGGCATGGGCGGCTTTGGTGCCGGTGGCATCGGTGGCGGTGGCATGCAGTCCACCGGTGGCGGTGGTGGCTTCGGCGGCCAGGGCATGAACGGCATGGGCATGGGTGGCATGAATGGCGGCATGGGGGGCATGGGCGGCGCTTTCTCGATCCCACCGGAGCGGACCCGTGTGGCCCGCATTCAGACCGTGTGCCTGGAATACGCCAAAGACGAGCCCAATCCACGCATGACCTACCGCATGCAGCGGGTCGACAGCTTTACCAGCGATCCGCGAGTGGCGATTATTCTTGCGAGCCTCGGGCTCGGCGAGCTGCCGCAGAAGGTGGCCCAGGCAGCCACCTGGCACATCGCCAATGGTCTCTCGTGGCAGCAGCTTGCTGCGGAAACGATCGACCATCTGGTCGGCGCCGACGAGCGGTTCTTCTCGCCGGCGGAGCTGGCCGCCGCGTCGCGGGTCGTTGCCCGCGTCGAGGAGCTGGTGGGCCAATCTTCATCGTCAACCGCAGCGAGTGTCTCGCCAGGGTCTCAGGGCTGAGCGGCGGAAGCTTCTCCGCCCGCACGGGTGGAGAGCGCCCGCCAGACGACTGGGTCGATTCCCTCTGCCGCCGTCTGGACGCTCCCGTCCATGAGCACATAGTTCACAAGTCCCGGGTGGCTGCTGCGGCTGGTGACAGCCGCAGCGGTCGGGGCTGTGAGCGACTTGGCCTCTTGTTGGTTGGTCCAGTCGACGTCCGCCATGGATCCGTTCACGGTGCAGGTCACGTTGGTGAGCGGCGGAAACGTCGACGTGAACCCGGTCTGATGCCCGCGGCCATCAACCCACTCCGTGTGGCCAGTGTTGGTCTTGAAGTCGCCGCCGAGTGAGCAGATGGCAGCGGGAGCCGTGGGCAGGCCAGGCGATGCGAGGCCAGCGTTGCGAAAGTACGGGGTGTAGGTCTTCACCTCAGCCAGGGCGATCGTCTTCGACATGCCGTCACGAAAACTGCCGGGAGTCAGTCGGCTGTTGGGGAAGAAGGCTCCGTCTCCTCCACGCATGGTGCTGGGGTCAAAGACCATCCAGGTGCCCATGTTGATGGCGTAGTTGAGCGGTGCGTGAAAGGGGCCGTTGGCATTCACGCGGGGCTCAATCTGCGATTCGCTCGGGCAGAGCAGCACAGGCATCGCCAGCCCCGCGATCAGCCGCCCGTCGGCCAGGGTGGCCGCACTGTACGGCACATCGAGCTGCCTCCTGATTTCGGCGCCGATCGCCAGCTCCTCGACGAAGGGCAGCAGCCTGGCCTGCGCCGACCAGACCGCCCCTGCAGTCGCGTCGCTGGTGCTGGTGCCAGGCCAGCTCAGGCTGGGGGGGTAGCTGCCGTGGCCACTTTCGCAGTTGGCCAGTGCAAGCCCGAGCTGCTTGAGGTTGTTTTGGCAGCCCATTCGTCGGGCTGCCTCGCGGGCCGACTGAACGGCTGGCAGCAAAAGGCCGACGAGCGTGCCAATGATGGCGATCACCACGAGGAGCTCCACGAGCGTGAAGCCACCGCCGCGGGGAGCGGCCGGCCGAGGGGGCTGTGTCTGCGGCATGCGGAGGCACCGTTTTCAGGGTCGCGAAAGGATCTTGTGGAAAATGAGACTCAGTCTCAACTTCGCCAATTCTAGGAGCCTGCTGCCCGGCGTCAAGGCTCGGCAGCGGGCCTCACGGTGAAGGCCTGGCGGTGATGGACAGAGAGCATCGGCGGGCTTCCGGCAAAGCAGGGCTTCTCAACCCACGAAAACCGTGGAAAACAAGCCCGAGTGCTACACAATCGGTTTTCCGGTGGTACAAAGCAGAAGTGGGGATGGACTGTTTCGCGGAATGCGATTTCAGCGGAGCTGTTCTCCGCCGACATCCGTGACACGAGAGGGAGTGGATTCGATGAGTGAGGCTGTCTCGTCTGGCGGGTCTGCAGCCAGCGGTGCGGGCGACGTGGTGATCGAAACCCGCAACCTCTCCAAGACGTATCGAGATTTCTGGGGGCGGAGCAAGAAGGCCGCCCTCAAGTCGCTCGATCTTGAGGTCCGTCGTGGAGAGATTTTTGGTTTGCTCGGCCCCAACGGCTCGGGCAAGACCACGACGCTGAAGCTGCTTCTTGGGCTGATCTTCCCGACCACCGGGCAGGCCTTGATGTTCGGCCGCGACGCGACCGACGTCTCGAAGAACGAGCGGATCGGCTATCTGCC
>CALCGM010000661.1 GCA_937900985.1 uncultured Planctomycetaceae bacterium
TGCCCGAGTCTGGCGGTGAGTATCGCTATCTGTCGCGGGCGGTGCATCCGTTTGCAGGCTTTCTCGCCGGGATTATCTCCCTCACCGCCGGATTCAGCGGCAGCGTGGCCTTGGCGGCGCTGGCCTGCGAGCGGTATGTCGGGCCGCTGCTGCCACTGCCTGCATGGCTCCCGCCGCATGCGGTCGCTGCAGCGGTGGTGTTGATCTGCGGGCTCGGGCATGCCACCGCCTCGAGCCTCGCGGTGCGGGCCAACACGCTGATTGTGCTGATGAAGATCACGGCGATCTTTACGCTCATCGGCTTTGGCTACCTGGCCTTGGCAAGCCGCTCGGCAGCCGACGCCGTGGAGGCTGCCGGCACCGTCTCTCTCGGCAGCTTTGCCTCGACAGTGATGTGGATCAGCTTCAGCTACGCCGGCTTCAACCAGGCGGTGTATGTGGCCTCCGAGGCCCGAAATCCACAGCGGACCGTTCCAGCGGCGCTGCTGCTGGGCACGCTGCTCACGACGGTGATCTACCTTCTGCTCAACGACGTTTTCCTGCGGTCGGCCGATGTTGAGGTGCTGGCGGGCCGCCCCGAAGTTGCTGCCCTGGCAGCGGCAGCCCTCGGGGGCGATTCGTTTGAAGGCTGGATGCGGCTGGCGATTGGCATGTCGACCTTTTCCGCGGTCGCCGGGATGATGATGGCCGGGCCGCGGGTGACCGCGAGCATGGCCAGCGACGGCGTCTTCCCGCGGGTGTTCACCGGCCCGCAGGCAATCAGCCGGGCGGCGACGCTGCAGACGATCCTGGCGCTGTTCCTGGTCTACCAGGCCTCCATTCTCGATCTGCTCAGCTATCTCGGCGTCACCCTCTCCGTCTTCTCCGCGTTCGCCGTCGCCACACTCTTTCTGCCCAACGTTCGCCAGCCGCGAGCCGAGACGCCGCGGCGACTCTCCCTGGCTGCAGCCGCAGCCGCGGGCCTCTACGTGACCGCTACGGGCGTGTTTGTGATCCTGATGACACTCCACGAGCCGAGGCAGATCCTGGGCACGCTGGCCACGATTGCCATCGGTGGGGCGGCCTGGCCGCTGCTTCGCCGCCGGCAGCCTGGTGGGTGACCGGCAGCGGTCTTGTCGTGCGGAGCGTTGGTTTCTAGGGTTCCGCGGCAATCCGTACGACGGCAACCGGTGAAATCGTGCTTGGCAATCAACGAGGCAACGGCAGTTGGCGGAAGGTTTGGCTGCCCCTGTTCGCCGCGTCTTTGCTTGGAATCAGCGCCGGTGGGGCCGCGCCACCGGAACTGCTGCCGCCCGTCGAGCTTCCCGTTGACTCGGTGCTCGAAGCGGCGTCGGCCGACCTGCGAGTGGCGGCGCTGCCGCCAATCGACTTCAACCTTGAGCAAGACACCTTCGCCAACGAGCCGATCTCGGACCTCGATCCGCAGCTCAGCACGCCGGCCCAAGAGAAGAAAAAGCCCTACGGCAGCAGTGCGCCGGTGAGCCTCGGAGCGTTTTGGGCACCGCCAACGCCGGTGGTCGGCCAGCAGGCAACGCTCAGCATGAATGCCGAGTTTGCGAGGGTGGGGGCGCCGCTGATGGTG
>CALCGM010000662.1 GCA_937900985.1 uncultured Planctomycetaceae bacterium
AAGCGGCCTCGGCGAAGCCGAGGTGCCTGCGGCACCCGAAGACCCGTCCCGCTTGCCCCCCGTCGCGGTTGCCAATCCAGCCGCCGGGTTGCGGAAGACTGGGCAGGTTTTGTGGAATGGGGGGTGGCTCGGGCCGTGGGCTCGCATGGCGTCGGTTGCGTGTTTCCGGGCTGCTGTGCCGGCCCGTTCAGATTTCAGTCGAGAAAACCGTCCGCGTCGCTCGATACAACCGGTATTCCGCGCACTCCATGCGCTCGGACGGAGACGTCCTCCCCTTAGGGTCACCACCTGAAGGAGTCATTTGTGTTCGCACTACGCTGCTCGCTCTCACGCCGCCCGTTCTCGTACCGCCTGCTGGGTGTCTGCGGGGTGATCGTGATGTCCCTCGTGCCGGCCGGACGGTGCGTCGTTGCCGCCGGTTTCGCTGCCAGCGAGCAGGTGCTGCCGACGACGACCCGCGGCTGGGTGAGCCTTGCCGATCCCGCAGGTTTTCGAAAGAGCTTTCGCCAGACCAGCTATGGCGAACTTCTCAACGATCCTGCCCTTGAGCCGTTCGTGGCCAGCATGGAGAAGCAGATTCGAGAGGGAGGCCGCAACAGGCTTGGCAAGCTGGGGCTCACGCTCGAAGACCTGGAGAAGATCCCCGGGGGAGAGATCGCTTTGGCCCTGGTCGAGCCCGCCCCAGGTTCGGCAGCAACGCTCGTGCTCGTCGACACCACCGATCATGCCCAGGAGACCGAAGACCTTGTGGAGCAGATCGTCGAGCGGCTCAAAGAGCGGGGCGCAACCGAACTGCCGGCAGACGACGCAGCACCGGATGTCGTAGTGTTTGCACTGCCGCTTGATGAGGAAGATCCACAGCCGATCCGCCGGGCCGTCGCGATCGCTCATCTGCCCTCGGCACTCGTGGTGGGTGACCACGCCGGGGTCGTGGCCGAGACGGTGGTGAGCCTTGAAAACGGTCGTGAAGACTGCCTGGCCAGCGTGCCGTCGTTTCAGGCGATCAGGGAGCAGTGCTCGGCGGAAGTTGCCGACGACGCCGCTCCGCTGCGGTGGTTCATCGATCCGCTGCGGTATGCGGTTGCGGCTCGAGAGACCTATCCTCCCCGTGAGGAGCGGAGCGGGCCGGACTACATCGACATTCTCGCCAACCAGGGATTTGGTGCCATCCAGGCAATCGGTGGCTTTGTCCACTTCGACGATGGCATCTACGAGCTGCGGCACCACACGCTCGTCTACGCGCCGCCGCTTGAGGGTCGGGATGCGGAGAGCACCGATCGCTTTGATCTCGCCGCGCGGATGCTGCGGCTTCCCAACGCCGAGGCGATCGATCCGCCGCACTGGGTGCCCCGAGATGCCTCGAGCTGGGTGGCTGTGCACTGGGACATGCACAACGCCTTCGCCTCGGCAGACACCCTCGTCGACGAGATGGTTGGCGAAAAGGGCGTGTTTGACGACGTGATCGCCAGCCTCAAGGAGGATCCTGACGGCCCTCAGATCGATGTCGAGCAGGATCTGATCGATGCCCTCGGCGAGAGTGTGATCGTGGTCACGCACGCCAACGTGCCGGTTGATGTCGACAGCGAACGGCTGCTGTTTGCCATCGAAACCGCAGACCCGGATCGAGTGGCGGCAACCATCGCCAAGAGCATGGCCACCGACCCCGACATGAAGCAGGTCGAGTTTGACGGCCAGGTGATCTGGGAGCTGATCGATCGCTCCACCGAGATTCCCAAGCTGGAGATCGAAACCCCAGGGCTCACTCCGCCTCGGGTCGATCGAGACCGTGACGACCGCGATCGCCGTGGGTCGCGTCGCCGTGAGCGGCTCCGTGAGCGGGAAGAACGGCTCCTGCCGCACTCGGCCGTGACCGTTGCTGAGGGGTACTTGATGATCGCCTCGCACCGCGACTTTCTCGAGCACGTGCTGACCGCAGCCAAAGACGGTGAGGGGCTCGGCACGACAGACGACTATCAGCGGGTGACCGACGAGATGCACCGGATCATGCCGGAGTCGATGGCCTGCCGCTCGTTCGGCCGTGTGGAAGAAACGATCCGCACCGCTTACGAGACGATCCGGCAGGGTGAGATGCCGAAGTCAAAGAGCCTCGTCGGCCAGGCAATCAACATGATTCTCGACGACGGCGACGACCAGACTGTCCGCGAGCAGAAGATCGACGGCAGCAGCCTGCCTGACTTCGAGGAGCTGCGGAAGTATCTGGGCACCGTTGGGTCTGGCATGCGGTCGGTCGACAACGGCTGGTACATCACGGGGTTCTCCCTGCCGAGGAATCCCGCTGAGCCGGAGGTTGCCAACGTTCCCGAAGAGCAGGTTGAGCGGTAGGCCATCGGCTGCTGGCGTGCGGCCTGGCGTCAGCGGCGGCCTGGCGTGGGCTCGGCAGCGGTGTCGATCGCCTGCCAAAACGGATGCCGACGGTCGGCCCGGAGCCGCAGGTCTTCCAGGAGCGTCCAGAGGTCTGGCTGCGGCACACCGCGGAAGGCCCGCTGGCCGTCGATGGTGACGGTCAACGACTTGGTGAAGTCGATCAGTTCTGGTGAGAGCCAGACGACGGTGCGGGCTGAGCCGCTGCGGACGCTGATCGTGTTGCCGGGTGTGAGGCGGGCCTCGATCGTGGCCGAACGGTAGCCGGATCCCGGGGGCCACTGTGCTGGCAGGAGCATCGTTCGCGGAGGCAGGCCTTCAAACTCGGCCCACCAGTAGAAGCGGTCCCAGGGACGCATCGAGACGGCCTCAAACTCCTTCGGGAAAAAGTTCCGCTGCTGGCGGCCCATCCAGTCCATGAGCCGCAGAATTTCGTCGGAAAAGTTCTCGTGGCCTCGGCCGAGATACTCGACGTAGGTCATGTCGAACGACTTCCGCAGGTAGCGGTCGAAGTCCATCGTGTTGGCGTCGAGCCGGCCGACGTCAAGCTCGCCGCCGACGACATACATCGGTAGCGTGCGACCGTTTTCCCAGTAGTGCTGCACGTAGCGGTCGGACGTCGGGGCGATCAGCACGAGCCCTGCCCAGAGGTCGGGGTGGGCCAGCGCCATGTCCCAGGCGGCATCGGCTCCCATAGAGTGGCCAGAGAGAAACACCCGGTCGGTGTCGATCGCAAACCGTCGGCAGGCCTCCCGCAGGCAGGCCAGCACCCCGGCGTGTTCGCTCGCGGTGAAGCCATAGGTGGCCTGCTTCGGTCGGGCCCACTGCGGGGCGACCACGATCACGCCGTGGCGGGTTGCCTGCCCCAGCCGGGTGCCGCTGGGCCCAGGCATGCCGGCCCACCAGTCGATCTGCTGCTCAGGGGTGGTCCAGGCCGCATGGAGGCTGACGACAACTGGGTAGGGCCGCAGCGGGTCGTATTCGGGAGGAAGCTGGACGAGGCAGCGGACAGGGGCTCGATCCTCCAGCGGCGTCACCTCAAACGCATACAGGCCTTCACCGATCGGCTCACCGGCGGGCTGGGGCGGCGGCATCATGCGGGCAATGGTGCTCACCGTGGCGGCGTCGAAGGCCTCTTCCTGGGTGAGGGCGTCGAAGAGATCGCGACGCTTCGCCTCGTCGTCGGTCGTGAGGAAGGTCTGCATCCGGTCGCGAACACGAACTGCGGAGAGGGCGAGCTTGAGGTTGTCGTCGGCAGACGCCGCACCACCAAGCCAGCCGTTGATCGCCATCGCCATCGCACGATCGGCGGGGATCTCGCTGCCGTCGGTCATCCGCTGAAAGGTCGCGAAGCGGTCGACCGTGCCGAACGAGAGGCGTGCGGTGATCTCATCGATCACCGCCAACGCAGCTTCTCGGTCTGCTGAATCGTCGAGTTCTGAGGCGAGCTCTTTCAGCCGGCTCGAGAGACTACGGGCAGCGGCGATGCGGTCGCGGTAGCGATCCCGCCGTTCGCGAACCTGCTCAA
>CALCGM010000663.1 GCA_937900985.1 uncultured Planctomycetaceae bacterium
ATGCCAGCGGGACGGGTCCTCGGGCCTGCCGATGTGGACGCGCAAGCGGGACGGGTCCTCGGGCCGCGGAGCGGCCTCGGCAAAGCCGAGGGGCCTTCGGCCCCCGAAGACCCGTCCCGTTCAATGCGGCCTGTCGAAGCCGAGGGGCCTTCGGCCCCCGAAGACCCGTCCCGTTTCGCGCGGGTGGCTGAGGTCACACTCATGCTGGCCCCGTTTCACGCCGACGACGCGCTGTCGGCCGCCTGCGAGCGGCTGCTCGCGCCGGCGGAACGGGAGCGTGCGGGCCGCCTCGCCACGGCAGACGTCCGCAGGCGGTTTGTGCAGCGGCGGGCCTTCCGTCGGTATGCCGCTGCCCTGGCGACCGGCTCACAGGCGTCGCTGGCCTCGCTCGACTTTGCCACGGAGCCCAAGGGGCGGCCCTGGCTGCCGGCAGCCCCCGGCGTATCGTGGAGCGTCTCCTCATGTCGCAGCGGGATGCTGGTCGCCTGGTCGCGGGGGGCAGAGATCGGCGTTGATCTTGAAGACCGTGCACGCCAGGCCGACTGCCTGCCGCTGGCCCGCCGCTACTTTGCCCCCGAGGAAGCGCGGCTGGTGATCGATGCCGACGAGTCTGACCGCATGGAAACGTTCCTGCGGCTGTGGTGCCTTAAGGAGGCGGTGCTCAAGGCGATTGGTGAAGGGATTGCCTTCGGCCTCGACCGGTTTGTCTTTGCGCTCGATCCGGAGGTGCGGATGGTGACGGCTCCGGAGGAGCAGGGGGGCCTGTCGCGGTTTGTGGCGGGGGAGCTGGCTGGAGCGTCGCTGCAGCGTGTGGGGGGCACCGCCGCGGTGGTGCTGCGGATGCCACTGCAGCCGGATCGCGAAAGAGGGTGGCAGCGATCTGCGGAATGCCGTGGCCTCGTTCCGAACCTCCGACTAAAATAGCGTAGAGAAGAGGGCTTCACTGGGATTATGGGGGAGAGCGTGCCGGGAACGAAGCAGTGCCGTGCGTGGTGCTTTCTGGGTCTGCCGCTGCTGCTGACAGTGGCTGCGGGGGCCAGGGCGTCTGACGACGTGGAGCGGGAGTTTTCGGTAGCCGTGCTCCCGCTGCTGGAGCAGAAATGTCTTGCCTGCCACGGGGCGGATGCAGCCGATCTCAAAGGGGCCTTCAGTATCCGCGATCGAGAACATCTACTCCTCGGTGGTGAGTCTGGCGAGCCGGCGATCGTTCCGGGCGACGCCCAGCAAGGAACCCTCCTCGCCGCGGTTCGCTGGGATGGCCTGGAGATGCCGCCGAAGGAAAACGATCGGCTCACCGCAGAACAGGTGGCTGCGGTCGAGCGGTGGGTGGTCGCGGGTGCCCCGTGGCCTGATGAGGCCACACAGGCCCGCTATCGCGACGAGGCGATGCAGCAAGCCGTCACGACGGAGGGGATCCGGGTGACGACCAGCGGCGGCACGTCTGAGGCATGGACGAATCGACGATATCAGCCCGACGACGTGTGGGCTTTTGCTCCCGTGCAGGGCCTCTCAGCTGAGCAGCAGCGGCAGCTTCTGGAGGGCATCGACGTGGCGGCAGGCAGCCGCAGGGAGTCGGCGGTGGTCGATGCCCTGATTGAGACGCGGCTTCATGCTGCAGGCATCGTCGGTGGGGGGCGAGCCGATGCCCGCAGCCTGATCCGACGAGCGACGTTTGATCTTCACGGCCTGCCACCGACGCCAGAAGACGTTGAGGCGTTTGTCGCGGCCTCGCAGCGGGATCCCCAGGCAGCCTGGAACGACCTTCTTGACCGGCTGCTGGCGAGCCCGCGGTATGGCGAGCGATGGGGCAGACATTGGCTTGATGTCACCCGCTATGCCGACACGGGCGGCATGTCGAACGACTACGAGCGGTCCAACATGTGGCGGTATCGCGACTATGTCATCCGGGCCTTTAACGACGACAAGCCCTACGACCAGTTTGTTGTGGAGCAGCTGGCCGGCGATGAACTTGCTGATCAGTCGGTGCGACAGCGGACCGATGGATCGGATACCGAGGTGGAGCGCGTGCAGCAGTCAGGCGAGTATCTCCCGCAGGAAGCGGAGTGGATCGTTGCCACCGGATTTCTTCGCCTCGGCCCCTGGGACAACGCCATGGTGGAGAAAGAGGAGGCGCGGCAGATCTGGCTTGACGACCTCGTCAACATCACTGGGCAGGCGTTTCTCTCCACCACCATGCGGTGCGTGAAGTGCCACGATCATAAGTTTGATCCGATCCCAACTCGCGACTACTACCGCATCTATGCTGCCTTTTCGACGACACAGATGGCGGAACGGCAGGTCCCTTTTCTGCCGCAGGAAAACCGTGACGGATTTGAGTCGGGCCGCAGTCACGCCCAGCGGATGCTCGATTTTGCCGTGGCTGAGAAGAACAGGCTCGTGGAGAAGCGGGAGTCTGCCGCCCGCAGCTGGTTTGAAGAGCGGGGGCTGCCCTATCAAGACGAGGCTGCCAGAAAGAATCTCGATGACGATGCCAAGCCTCCGCGGAATGTGGGCCTCGACCATGTCGATGAGGGCCAGCTGAAGGTCCGCGAACAGGATGAATGGATCTGGACACGGCAGCTCGAACGCTACGAGCCGATGGCCCAGAGCGTCTACAACGCCGCTTCCTTCGAACTTGCCTGGAATGGCGCCCGGAAGCTACGGATCAAGCGGGCGAAAAACTCGGGGGAGCCTCCGGTCTGCCACATCCTCGTGGGTGGCGGGCTTACCGCGCGAGGGGACGTCGTGCAGCCGGGCGTGTTGAGCGCCGTTCCCGCGAGGCTCGCGAGCACTGAAGCCGATCCCTTCCTGCTGACCGAGGAGATTTCGGGGCGTCGGCTCGGGCTTGCCCGTTGGATCGCAGATGCCAACAACCCGTTGGCTACCCGCTCGATCGTCAACCGCATTTGGCAAGGCCACTTTGGCGTGGGGATCGCCGCCAACGCCAACAACTTCGGCGGCAAAGGGGCCAAGCCCACCCATCCACAGCTGCTCGATTTTCTTACCGCAGACTTTGTGGCGCACGGCTGGTCGATCAAGAGACTGCACCGCATAATCATGAACACGGCGGCCTACCAGCGGGCGTCGCTGCCACCGGCGGACGAGGCCTGGAAAGCGGTCGACCCCGACAACCGACTGCTGTCGCATTTTCCGAAGCGGCGGCTCTCCGCCGAAGAGATTCGCGACGGCATCTTGCAGATCACCGGAGAGCTCCAAGAGCGACCGGGAGGCCTCCCCATCATGCCGGAGATCAACATGGAGGTGGCGTTGGAGCCGCGGATGATTCAGTTTTCGCTCGCTCCCGCCTATCAGCCATCGAGAACCCCGCATGAGCGGAATGCCCGCAGCATCTACGCCTACCGCGTCCGCGGGCAGGCCGATCCCTTTTGCGAACTGTTCAACCTGCCAAACCCCAACGAGTCGTGTGAGCTGCGGGAGGCTGCCGCGGTCACGCCGCAGGTGTTTACGCTGCTCAACAGCGATCAGATGACCGACCGCTCGATCGCGTTTGCCCTCCGGCTTGAGCGGGAGCTGAGCGAGCCTGCGGCGCAGATTGATCGGGCGTTTCAGCTGGCCTTTGGCAGACAGGCAACCGACGCGGAGCGACGTCGTCTGCTGGCGTATCGGGCCGAGATGGCGGACTATCACCGCGAGGTAACGCCGGAGCCAGTGGTGTTTCCGACTGCGATCACGCGGTCGCTCGTGGAGGAGTTTTCAGGGCAGGTCTTTGAATACCAGGAGATCCTGCCGGTTTTTGAAGACTATGTGCCCGACCTAAAAGCGGCGGATGTTGCTCCGCAGACGCGGGCGCTGGCCGACGTCTGCCTGCTGCTGTTGAACACAAACGAGTTTCTGTATCTCAACTGACAGCGTGCGGACTCCGCCTGCGGCAGCGATCAGCCGCGGCTGTTCACACACGACCACGACCACGTCCGCGCACCGAGGCCAGAGGGGGCTCCCTGATGAATCTGCATCGCCGCTCGTTTTTCTGTGGACTGGGCGCCTCGCTTGGTGCTGTGGCGGCTTCGCAGCTGCTTGCCGACGACGAGTCGCGGTTCGCGGGGCCGCTGGCTGCCAAGCCGCCCATGCTGCCGGCGCGGGCAAAAAACGTGATCATGCTCTTCATGGAAGGCGGGCCAGGTCACATGGACACCTTCGACCCCAAGCCGGAGCTCACGCGACTCCACAAGGAGGAGTCGAAGCTCGCGTTCGGCCAGGAGACGGGCTTCAAGTTTTTTGTCGGCAGCCCGTTTTCGTTTCGGCAGGTGAGCGACACCGGGCTGCAGATGTGCGATCAGTGGAAGCATCTGGCGGATCCGTATGTCGCCGATGAGCTCTGCAACTACCGGGGATGCCAGGCCGAGTCGCTCAACCACCCCGAAGCCCTGTTTCACATGAACACGGGGAGCCGCCTGGGGGGAGATCCGGCGATCGGTGCCTGGGCCACCTACGGCCTTGGCACGGAAAACCAAAACCTGCCCGGCTACGTGGTGATGACGGAGCTTGCGCTGCCTCAGGGCGGCTCGACCAACTGGAGCAGCGGTTTTCTCCCTCCCCATTTTCAGGGAACGCGGCTGCGGCCCACAGGCTCGCCGCTTCTCGACCTGGCCTCTCAGCCGCATAAGTCGCGAGCGCATCAGCGGCGGGCCCTCGACGAGCTCGCCTGGCTCAACGGGCAGCATTTGGAGCGGGTTGGGAGCGACGACACGCTGGCCGCCCGCATGGAAAGCTACGAGCTCGCCTTTCGCATGCAAGCGGAAGTGCCGGGTGTGATCGACCTGTCGCAGGAAACGCCCCACACGCAGGCGATGTATGGGCTCGATGCTCCGGAAACAGAGACGTTTGGCCGGCAGTGCCTGATGGCTCGGCGGCTGGTGGAGCAGGGTGTTCGGTTTGTGCAGATCTTTAGCGGTGGCTGGGACAGTCACGACTATCTCGAGCGAGGGCATACAGCTCGGATTCAAAGCGTGGATAAGCCCGTTGCGGCCTTGATTCGCGACCTGAAACAACGCGGCATGCTCGACGACACGCTGGTGATCTGGACCGGGGAGTTTGGCAGGACACCCGACAACAACAAGCGGGGCGGGGTTTACTCGCTCGGCCGCGGCCACAACAACAAGGCCATGACCATGCTCCTGGCAGGCGGTGGCGTGAAGCCCGGCGTGGTGGGCATGACCGACGAACTTGGCGCGTCGGCGGTGGAGTGTGTGCATCCGATTCGTGATCTCCATGTCACGCTGCTTCATCTCTTGGGCCTTGATGACAACAAGCTCACCTACTTCCACGGCGGCCGGTTTAAGCAGCTGAGCCAGTTTGGTGGTGAGGTGATTCACGAACTGCTTGCGTGATCCCGCGACGCCCGGGGAGCCAGGCACGATTTCCGCGAGGACGACCTGATGCGACGACTTGTCCGCCTGCTGTTTGCGCTGGTTTCGCTGTCTGTGGAGGCAGCCGAACAGCCCAACATCCTCTTCATCATGTCGGATGACCACGCAGCGCATGCGATCTCCGCCTACGGCGGCAGGCTTGCGGCCGTCGCCCCCACGCCAAACCTCGACAGGCTGGCCCGCGAGGGAGCCTTGTTGACGAATGTGTTCTGCACCAATGCGATCTGCTCGCCCTCGCGGGCGTGTGTGCTCACAGGCCAATACAACCACATCAACGGCGGCTTTGACCTGAGCGGTCGGGTGCCGCCGGGCCGGCAGATGCTCGCGGCTGAGATGAGGAGGGCGGGCTACCAAACGGCCATGATTGGCAAGTGGCATCTCAAAGATGAGCCAGCCGACTTCGACTACTACTGCGTTCTGCCCGGGCAGGGCAGCTATCACAGCCCGTCGTTTCGTGTTCGTGGCGACAAGCCGTGGGGTGGCAACACGGTCAGCTATGAGGGGCAGCATGTCACCGATGTGATCACGAACCTCTCGCTAGCCTGGCTCAAAGAAGGTCGCGACGCGAGCAAGCCGTTTTTCTTAATGCACCACTACAAAGCTCCGCACGACTACTTCGAAAACGCCGAACGCTACGAGACGTATCTCGCCGATGTGAATATCTCCGAGCCCGAGACGCTCTGGGAGCGGGGCAGCTCATTTGGATCTCTGGCAACCCGCGGCGCCGACGACGAGCTGCTGGAGCACATCGGCACGTCTGTGGGGGGCCGCAATCCGAGGAGGTCGTATCTCCGCGATCTTCCCGAGCTCTATCCCAACGAGTTTCCCGATGGCTATGACCCGGCACGCCACAGCGATGAAGAAAACACGCGGCTGGCCTACAACGCCTACCTGAAGAAGTTTCTGCGGTGCGTGAAGGGGGTTGATGACAACCTCGGGCGGCTGTTTGCGTATCTCGAAGAGACTGGGCAGATCGACAACACGCTGATCATCTACACCGCCGACCAGGGCTTTATGCTCGGCGAGCATGATTATCAGGACAAACGCTGGATGTATGAGGAATCGCAGCGGATGCCCTTTCTCGTGCGGTATCCCGGTGTGATCCCCGCGGGCCAGCGGCTCGATGCCTTGGTCGAGAATGTCGACTTTGCCGCGACGATGCTCGACTTCGCTGGCGGCGATGTGCCTAGCTCCGTGCAGGGGCGTTCGTTTCGGCAGCTTCTGGAAACAGGCCATGAGCCGGCCGGCTGGAAACAGGAGGCCTACTACCGCTACTGGATGCACATGGTGCACCACGACAATCCGGCGCACGTTGGCATCCGGACGAAGACGCACAAGCTGATCTACTACTACGGCTGCAATCAGGACGGCGGCTATCAGACGCCGGCTGGCTGGGAGCTCTACGACCTCGTCAACGATCCGCACGAGACGCACAACCTCTACGACGACCCGGCCTCAGCAGACCTTGTGAGCGATCTGAAGCAGCGGCTCGCCGAGACTCGCAGGCGGGTGGGCGACGACGGCTCGCACTTTCCGGAGTGTGAAAAGATTGTGCAGGAGTTCTGGGACTACGACGAGGCCGACCGCGAGCGGGCCATTGCGATTTCGCACGCCTTCCTCACACGGCGGCTTCAGGAACTCGCCGATGGGCAACGCAACGTGCAGACACACCGAGGCCATCTCACTCCGTAGGCGTGCGATTCGGCGGTGCGGCCGCTGCAGCAGTGATCGTTGGAGGGCTGCCGCTTTGCGTTCCGAAAAGGCCCCGAACCGCGGCAGCCGCCCGACGCCCGCAACCGGCTGATTGAAAACACAGCGAGGTTTGGCAGGCGGCCGTAAGCGATCTCTCAAGACCGCGTTTGGAGCTGGGGCCGCGGCAGGCGGCTGCCCGTGCCGGCTCGCCAGAGCCACTCCGCTGGGCCGACGGGGAATCGCTTGAGCCACCAGCTGCAGGCGACCAGCTGGCAGGCAAAGATCGTGACCGCGGCTGCGGTGATGGCAAGCGGCCCGAGGCGGTAGGCCTGGGCGAGTCCGTAGCCGTAGAAGAGCGTGGTGAAGGCGAGGGTTTGGGTGAGGTAGACGCTCAGGCCCATGCGGCCCGCGGCTGTCAGCGGAGCGAGCCATCGGCGGCCGCTGTTTGTGCCAGCGATCAGCAGCAAAGCCGCAGCCTGGCCGCCGGCCATCAGCAGCGTGCCACTGGCAAAGAGCAGATCGCCCACAAAGGTGAGCGGCACCGACGCCCGGTTGACGCGGTAGGCGTCGTAGCCGGCAAACGTGCCGAGGGCAGCCTCGGCGATCACTGCCACCGTCCCCAGCCTGAGGCCCCAGAAGCACACGCGTCGCAGCAGGGCCGCGTGGCGGGCGAGGCTCTGGAGCACCCCTGAGCGGTGGAGGCAGATGCCCAGCAGAAAGAGGGCCAGCACCGCCAAGCCCGAGTCGGGCCAGGCGGCGTCGGCCCAGGGGACTTCGAGGAGGTCTTCGGCGTTGGATGCGAGCACATCGCTCAGCGAGCCTGTGGCATACACGCTCTCTTCCTCCGCGAAGAGCAGCTCCTCGCGGGCCTCGTCGAGGCTCTCCACGGCATGCAGGTCGTCGCCTTCGCGGCTGGGCTCAAGGGCGTGGGCGATGGGAAACACGGCTAGCAAGCAGCCGGCGGTGGCCAGCAGCCAGCCTGTGGGCAGCCGATGCAGGACGAGCAGGAGCAGGCCGAGCTCGGCGTAGAGCCGCAGGATGTCACCGTCGTAGAGCAGGGCGTGGGCAGAGCCGAAGGCCAGCAGGATCGCCAGCCGGCGAAGCATGCGAGGCAGGGCGACATCCTGAGGCCAGCGAGCCAGCATCGTCGCGAAGCTGAAACCGAAGAGCAGGCTGAAGAGCGTCCACGACTTCGATTCAAAGAGGGCGTGTTTGACCGCGAAGCAGAGCCGGTCGGCAGGCCCGGTCCAGGCGATCGAATCACCGCCAAACGAATACATATTGACCAGCAGCACGCCAAAGAGCGCAAAGCCCCGCAGGGTATCGATCGGTTCGATACGGCCTTGTGTGGTCGCTGGGATCTCGGGAGTGGCAGGCATGGCGGGTGAGCTCTGACGACGGACGACGTGATGAGCGATCGACTGCCTCTCGGGAGGCCTCGTCGGAAACGTCGTCTGCGGCTCGCCGGAGGATAGTCCGGCCAGTGCTGCTTCTGTACGCACAGTCGCAAGCATTTTCAACCCGCTGAGCAGCGCGGGAGCCTGATGCCCCGTTGTCGGGCCCGAAGCGGCGAATCGCGGAGCTCCTGCCTTCCCGCCGGAGTCGTGTTTTTCTGGGGACTGTGCGGAGTCTCTCCCAGTCCGGCCACCCGGCGGTCTTGTTGATGCCTCGCGTCGCAGCAGCCTCCTGTGCCGTGACCGGTTTCCGAGGAGACCTCGGGCGCATCAGCTGCCGCGGCGGC
>CALCGM010000664.1 GCA_937900985.1 uncultured Planctomycetaceae bacterium
TGGCCCGCAGCGAGCGTCCGGAGGGGCAGCCCCGGGCTCACCCCGAGCGACCCACTCCACACAGCCCTCACCCCGCAGCAGGAGCGGCCGTCTCCGCAACCGCAGCCGACTCAGCATCATCAGCCTGCGAGGCCGCCTCAGGCTCCGCAAGAGGTGTCGCAGCCGCCGCCGCCACCACTGCCTCATCAAACACCGGCAGCAGCTGAGCCAGGAAATCGACACACGCCCCCATCGCACTGCCGTCGCTGTCGCCGGTTTCGTCGACGATGGCGTAGAGCTTGTTGATGGCGGGCTTGCCGGCAAGCTCGATCCGAGCGATCTGCGGAGCGACCCAGGTGCCTTCGACGCCGTAGGTCCAGAAGATCCGCAGGGTCTGGCCCTGTTTGCGGAAGGTGCCGGTGAAGGTCTCGGCCGTGCGGCCGTCGGAGAGCGGCACGGACTGGCGGTGCTCTTGTTCGGCGATCTCGAAGCCGGCGCCTGGATAGCAGCGGTCGGGCGTGTGGCCTGAGGCGTCGCTGGGCGTGGCGCAGACCACAAAGGTGGAGACCTGAGCGCCGGTGGTCTTGTTGCGGTAGAGGCGGGAGATGTGGCCGACCGCTCCGGCAACTTCCATCTGACGCGGATCGGTCTCCAGCTCCTTCTCGGCCTCCCAGTCGCCGAACGACCGCGGGAAGTTCTGCTCCAGCGAGGCCGCCGTCTTCCGCAGCTCTTCGGCCACGTCGCCGCTCTTCCAGCGGTCGGTCAGCACACCCTGCACCACCGTCACGCCCGCGAGCAGCAGCACCGCAAGCACGACTGGCAGCATTCCCATTCCGGAGGACTTCATCGGCAGACTCCCGACAGCATCAATGGAGCGAGGCAAGGCGGGCCGCGGTGGAGACGAGCGGCCCCAGGATCACTCAGGATGGCAGCGGCGACATGTAGAGCCGCTTCGGACGGGCATCGGCCACGCCGTTGACCACGGTGCCCTGCACCCGCACGCCCACCGACCGCAGACGGTCGATTGCAGCAGCGACCTTGGGCACGCGGCTGACATCCTTGAGCGTGGCCACGAGGGCCACGTCGCTGTTTTGACCGAGCAGCAACGAGTCGGCAAAGGCCAGCACCGGGCCCGCGTCGATCACCACATGGTCAAACGAGTCGCGGAAGCCCTGCAGAAGCTTCGGCAGATCGGGCCGCGAGAGGGCGGAGATGGCCGCGTAGTCGCACTGGCCTGCCGTGACGGCAAACAGCCCTTCAATCGTCGTCGGCTGCACCGCCTCGTCGGTGCTGATCTCGCCACGCAACAGCTCCGCAAAGCCGACTCCAAGGTCGATGTCGAGGGCGAGGTGCACGTTGGGATGCCGCAGGTCGCCATCGAGGAGCAGCGTCCGCTTATCTGCCCGGGCAAAGCTCGCGGCGAGCTGCGAGGCCACGGTGGTCTTCCCCTCGTGCTCCACGGCACTGGTAACGAGGATCACCCGAGGCGCCTCACGGCCGCCCTGCGTGACGAGCGTGCGGAGGCTGTCGACACATTCGGTGATCAGGCCCTCATGCCGTCGGCCGCGGGCAATCCGCGGCAGCGTGCCGAGCACCCGCACGCCGATTCGCTTCGGCACGGCATCAGACGAGTCGAGGCGATCGCGGAGATACTCCATGGCCACAATCGAGCCGCCGCCCACGACAAGCCCCGCCACCGCAGCCAAGCCTGTCAGCATGAAGCGGAAGATCTGATCGCTGGCTCCAGGCACATTCGCCGCCTCCAGCAGCGTCACGCGGTTGGGCATCGCGAGGTCGATCGCCGAGCTTTCGAGCTGCTTGCCGATGTCGTCGGTGACGG
>CALCGM010000665.1 GCA_937900985.1 uncultured Planctomycetaceae bacterium
CAGATCCTCGACAACGCCTGGAAAGACCACCTGCTGGCGATGGACCACCTTCGCTCGAGCGTGGGCCTGCGGGGCTACGCCCAGGTCGACCCGAAGGTGGAATACAAGCGGGAGGGCATGCGGACCTTCGACCTGATGTGGAAGGGCATCGACGACCGCGTCACCGACATCGTCTACCGCATCGAGCAGGTGGAAGACGACGCTCTCAAGAGCACCTGGCACGAAACTGCCGCCGTGCACGCCGATGCCTCGTCGACGGCGATGTCGCAGCCTGCCTCCGCAGCCGCGGATCCGTCCCAGCCTGGCGACACGTCGGGTGACAGCAAGGCCGAACCGATCCGCAACATGGGCCAGAAGGTCGGCCGCAACGATCCCTGCCCCTGCGGCAGCGGCAAGAAGTTCAAGAACTGCTGCGCCCGCTCCGGCGGAGGCACGCCCATCCAGGCAGGCCAGGCGGGCTGACAGCTGCCCGCCGCCCAGCAGGACCGATGCGGCAGGGCGGTCATGCGGGTCTGCCCTTCGATGTGACCGACCATGCTCGACCTGCTGTATGCCCTGGTGTTCTTCGCCGCCTTGCCCTGGGTGGTCTGGCGAAAAGCCGCAGGCCGACGACCGGTGGCCGCGGTTTGGCAGCGGTTCACCGGCAGCATCCCGCCGCTGCCCCCGGCTCGCGGCCGCTGCAGGATCTGGCTGCATGGCGTGAGCGTGGGCGAAGTGGCCCTGCTGTCGTCGCTGGCTTCCGAGCTCCGCCGACAGGCAGAGGCCGAGGGCCGCGATATCGAATGCGTGGTGTCGAGCTCAACCACCACCGGGCTCGAAGTTGCCAGGTCGCGGTTTCCGCCGGAGCTGGTCTTTCCGTGCCCGCTCGATTTCAGCTGGGCGGTTCGCCGTGTGCTGCAGCGGGTGCAGCCTGACCTGCTGGTCCTGGGTGAGCTTGAGCTCTGGCCTCAGCTGCTGGCCCTCACCGCCGCGAATGGCGTCCCGATTGCCGTGGTCAACGCCCGCATGAGCGAGCGGAGCTTTCACGGCTATCGTCGCCTCGCCTGGCTCGCCCGCAGGATGCTCCGTCGGCTGACGGTGGTGATCGCCCGCAGCCGCGAGGATGCCGATCGCTTTACCGCCCTCGGCGCTGCCGACGTGGTGGTGGCCGGCTCGATGAAATACGACGGGGCTCGCGGCGAGCGGACGGCGGTCAAGGTCCAGCAGCTCGCGGCACTGGCGGGCATCGCGCCTGAGGACGTCGTGTTTCTTGCCGGCAGCACCCAGGCCCCTGAAGAGGCCCTTGCGATCGAGGCGTATCGCACGCTCTCGGCGAGCCAGCCATCCCTGCGGCTGATTCTCGTGCCGCGGCACGCGGAGCGTTCTGCCGAGATTGCCGACCTGCTGGCTGCCTCGGGGGTTGCCTGGCAGCGTCGCAGCCGGCTGGAGGCAGACGGCCTCGACAGGTCCGCCCGGGTGCTGCTGGTGGATGTCACTGGCGAGCTTGCCGCCTGGTGGGGCACCGCTGCGATCGCGTTTGTCGGGGGCAGCCTCGACGGCAAGCGGGGCGGTCAGAACATGCTCGAGCCAGCGGCGTATGGGGCCGCCGTCTGCTTCGGCCCCCACACCCGCAACTTTCAGACCGAAGTGGCAGGCCTGGTCGCCGCCGATGCCGTCCGCATCGTGCACGATGCCGGAGAGATCGTCGCGTTTGTGCAGTGGGCCCTCGACGAGCCTGCCCAGCGGCAGGAGATGGGCCAGCGGGCTGCGGCCGCCGTCGCTGCGGGCCGCGGGGCGACGCCCCTCACCGTCGGCAGACTCTTGGCCCTTCTCCCCGCATCCTGCGGGTCGTAACGCCAGCGGTTGCCGAGGCCCCATACGACCCGATACGCTGGGCGGATCGACAGCGGCACTGGCAGCCGCGGTTTTTTTCTTTCGTTTGCGAGCGAGGCACGAGACGTGGCACGAGGCAAGTTTCTGTTCACGAGCGAGTCGGTCAGCATGGGTCACCCGGACAAGCTGTCCGACCAGATTTCAGACGGCGTGCTCGATGCCTACCTCGCCCAGGATCCGCTCAGCCGCGTGGCCTGCGAAACGCTCGTGACCACCGGCCTGGCCGTGGTCGCTGGTGAGATCACCTCCCGCGGCACGATCGACTACCAGCAGGTGGTCCGCGATGTGATCCGCAGCACCGGCTACACCGAAGCCGAGATGGGGATCGCCGCCGACACCTGCAGCGTGCTGGTGGCCGTCGGCAAGCAGAGCCCCGACATCGCCATGGGTGTCGATGAAAACGACACCGCAGGCAAAGACATCGGTGCGGGCGATCAGGGCCTGATGTTTGGCTACGCCTGTAACGACACCCCCGAACTGATGCCGCTGCCGATCGCCCTCTCCCACCGGATCCTCAACCGGCTCACTGAGGCCCGGCAGCATGCCGAGGTCGACTGGCTGCGGCCCGACTCCAAGAGTCAGGTCACCA
>CALCGM010000666.1 GCA_937900985.1 uncultured Planctomycetaceae bacterium
GCTGCTGGTGGTGATGGTCAGCGGCATGGGGCTCGTTTCCGGCGGCATGCTCGCGGCCTACATCGGCTTTATCGGCGGGGGGGATGAGACGCTTCGGGCATCGGCGTCGCGGCACCTGCTGGCGGCGATCTTGATGACGTTTCCTGCCACGATCTACCTGGCCAAGATCGTGATTCCTGAAACCGAGACCCCGGAAACCCAAGGACGGTTCAGCTGCGACGTCTCGCACCGCCACGCCAACATCATCGACGCGGCCGCCCGGGGAACACGCGACGGGCTGGTGCTGGCGGTGAACGTGGGAGCGATTCTGGTGGCGTTTATCGCGCTGCTGGCACTGGTCAATCTTGGCCTCAGCTGGCTCGGCGGCTGGCTGGCCGACCCCGACTTCTCTGTGGAGAAAGTGCTTGGCTGGATGCTGGCCCCCGTCGCCTGGCTGATCGGTGTGCCGTGGGAGGAATGCGGCAGCGTGGGCGGCCTGCTCGGTCTCCGCACTGTCACCAACGAGGCGGTGGCCTACCAAGAGCTTGGCAAGTTTGTCAGGGGAGGCGCTCTCGGCGAGCGGGCCACGATGCTCACCACCATCGCCATGTGCAGCTTTGCCAACTTCTCAAGCATCGGCATCCAGGTTGGCGGCATTGGGACGCTCGTGCCGGAACGGCGGCAGGATCTCGCGCGGCTGGGCTTCAAGGCACTGATTGTGGCGACACTGGCCACGGCGCTCTCCGCCGCGATCGCTGGCCTTGTGGCCTGAGGCCTGCTCGGCAGCAGCCGTGAGTGTTGCTCAGGCGAGAAACCGCGAGACGATCTCAACAAAGGCCTGCGGCGCCTCGGCATGCACCCAGTGGCCCGCCTCGGGAATCATCTCGATGGCTGCCTGCGGAAAGAGCCGCCGGATCTCGGCATGGTGCTCCGGCCGGATATACGGCGAGCGGCCACCGCCGAGAAACAGCGTGGGTTTGTCAAACACCGCTCCTGCAGGCAACTGAGGGAAGCCAAGGATGCTTGCAAAGTTGCGATCGAGCGATTCAAGGTTGATGCCCCAGCGGAGCCCCTCGGGGCTGCTGGTCAGGTTGAGCGCCAGGAAGTCGCGGACGCCGCGGGAGGGCACGGCCCCCGCCATCGCGTCTTTCACCTGCGAGCGGGTTTCCAGCGTCTGCAGCGGCACATCGAGCATCGCCTGAAGCACCTGACGCGTGTTGGCGGTGGATGGGGCGGGCGCGATGTCGACGACGATCAGCCTGTCGACAGCCGCTGGCTGCGTGAGCGCGAGCATCATCGCCACCTTGCCCCCCATGCTGTGGCCGAGCACCGTGGCCGAGGAAACCGCATGGCTTGCGAGGAATGCCGCCACGTCGCCTGCCATCGAGGGATAGTCGTGCAGGGGATCCCAGGGGCTCTCGCCATGATTCCGCAGATCCACCGTGAGCACCCGGTGGTCCGCCGCCAGCTCGCGGGCAATCGACGTCCAGTTTCGCTTTGAGCCAAACAGCCCAGGCAGGATCACAAGCGGCGGGCCGGAGCCGGTTTCGGTGAAGGCGAGGTCGAGTGCCACGGCGGAGTTCCTGAGGGGCGGCATGAGCTGGGGGCCAGCGGAGGATAGCGGAATAGGGGGTGGTCCGCTCGGGGCGTGCCGGCCCTTCGCTCGCTCGCCGCACGCAAGCGGGACGGGTCCACGGGCCGCAAAGCGGCCTCGGCGGTGCCGAGGGGCCTTTGGCCCCCGCGGACCCGTCCCGTTCACAGCGGCCTGCAGCCCGCCTACGCGATGCCGCTGGGCAGCACGACAAACGAGAGGATCGCGATGTAGTGGCACGCGCTGCCGCCCAGCACAAACAGGTGCCAGGCGGCGTGGAAGTATCGCACCCGGCGATCGAGCACAAGAAAGATCACGCCCAC
>CALCGM010000667.1 GCA_937900985.1 uncultured Planctomycetaceae bacterium
GCGGATGCCCTGCTGGCCTGGCAGCCCAGCCCGGCCCAGCAGCCCGAGCCGCTGTCCGCCTCGTCTCCGGATGAAGCAAGCTGGGGCTGGATTGCTGCGGCCACGGCTCAGGGCGACACCGCCGGCTGTTCCTGGAGCCGCGACGAGGCTGGCCGGCTCGTGCTCACGATTCCGGCAGACGACCAGCTGCGACGGCTGCGGATTGTCCGCAGCACGCTTGAGTCGAGCGGGCAGCTGGCAGGCTTTCAGAACACCTGCGCGAGGCTCGCGGCGGAAGAGCCCGCAGATCTGGCCAGCTGGACCGACGGCGGCCCACGGCGGTGGCCAGAGCTCCTCACCACCTCCGGCACCCTCGGATCCAGCATCAATGGCTACGCCCTTGACACCGTCACCCTGCCGTTTGAGAACCCCTGGAACGCCTGGCTGCGGACGTCGGCCCTCGACTTCCTCGATGATGGTCGCTGCGTGGTCACGACCCACGGTGGTGATGTCTTCATCGTGAGCGGTCTTGATGACGACCTGGAGCAGGTGACCTGGAAGCGGTATGCCGCCGGGCTCTTCGAGCCGTTTGGCGTGCGGGTGGTCGACGGCCAGATCTATGTCACCTGCCACGACGGCCTCAAGCGGCTGCACGACATCAATGGCGATGGCGAGGCCGACTTCATCGAGGCCTTCTGGAACGACGACGATGTGTCGAGCGTGTTTCACTCCTACTCGTTCGACCTTCAGACGGATTCGCAGGGAAACTTTTTTCTTGCCAAGGCTGGCCAGCACACCGACCACGGTCGGCCCGGCAGCATCATGCGGATCCCGCCCGCAGGAGGTTCCGCGGAGGTCGTCGCCTGGGGCATTCGCACGCCCAATGGCATGGGCATCCTGCCCGACGGTCGGCTGACTGTCTCCGACAATCAGGGGCCGTGGATGCCCGCGAGCAAGATCTCGCTGATCCGGGAGGGCTCGTTTCTCGGCAACATGCCGCAAAACAAGGAACAGGAGGCCTGGCTCAAGGCTCGCCACGATGGCAGCCTGCCGAGCGATTTTGAGGAGCCGATCGTCTGGATGCCTCAGGAAGTCGACAGCTCGAGCGGTGGTCAGGTGTGGGCCGGCGACGAGCGGCTTGGGCCGCTTGCCGGTCGTATGATTCACTCGTCGTTCGGCAAGGGATGGCTCTACACGCTTTCGCTTCAGGAGATTGGAGAGACCATGCAGGGGGCGATTATCCCGCTGCCCCATCAGTGGTCGGCTGGAGTGATGCGGCTGCGACTCAATCCAGCCGACGGGCAGCTCTACGGGGTTGGCCTCTCTGGCTGGCAAGGCCCCCGCAACGGCCTCGACGGCTGCCTTGAACGGCTTCGCTTCACGGGTGAGCCCGTGCAGATGATCGACCGGGTCGAGGTCGTTCCCGGCGGCATCGAACTGACGTTCAGCTTTGATGTGGATCCTGCGAGTGTGCAGCAGCCTGAAGCGTTTGCCGCCGAGATGTGGAACTACCTCTGGTCGCGGCGGTATGGCTCGGATCAGTTCTC
>CALCGM010000668.1 GCA_937900985.1 uncultured Planctomycetaceae bacterium
GGCCGTCACGGCCGTGTTGCCCACACGCTGGGGCTCCTGCTCGGCGGGCATGTGCGAGCCGGCCGTCTTGGTGTCGTCTACGCCGCCGAAACGGGCTTTGTGTTGGCTCGCTCGCCCGACACGGTGCGGGCTCCCGATGTGGCCTTTGTGAGTCGTGAGCGGGCTGCGGATCTCGATGATGAGAGCGGGTTTGTGACGGTAGTTCCGGATCTTGTTGGTGAAATCGTCTCGCCACGCGACGCCTTCAGCGATGTCAAGGAAAGGCTTCTGGCCTGGCTTGCCGCTGGCGTGCGGCTCGTCCTCGTGGTCGATCCTGCCACCAAAACGCTCCACGCCTACCGCAGCCCTGAGCAGGTCACCGTGCTCCACGTGGAGGAGCCTACCTCGACGCGGATCTGCGATGTGTCCGACGTCGTGCCTGGTTTCACGTTTGCGGTCGCTGACCTGTTCGTGTGAGCCGACGCCACGCGGAGCCGGGGGCTTCGCGGTTGAGCGCTGCTGCCGGTATAGTCTGGGGCCACGGAGGAGCCACGACGCGATGGGCAATCGCAAGGACGCGCAGAAGAAGAAACGCAAGGCGGAGCAGGCGCGGCGACAGGCCGAGCGGCTGCGAAATCCGCAGACGGCGCGGGTGCCGCCGGCTCCGGAGGCCGCCTTCCTCGAGTTGCGGCCGCAGGCTTCCCAGGGCGAGGCCGCCGAAGACGTGGCCATCCTCGACGCGGCGGTTCGCGGCACGCTCACGGCAGACCTGCAGGCCCAGGCAGGGCTCGTCTGCGAGGCGCTCGAACTGGTTGCGGGTGGCCATCTCGACCCCGCCGTTGATCGGCTGAGCAGCATCGGCCGCAGCAGCCCGTTTTCTGAGTGGCGGCTCTTCGTGCGAGGCCTGGCGGCGTTTCAGCAGGGCGACCCGGCCCGTGCCCGCGACGCCTGGAGCAGGCTCGACGCCGCTCGGCGGCCGTCGCGGATCGCGAAGGTGCTCGGCGGGGCCTGGGAGGCGGTGCAAGGAGGGGAGCCAACGACCGCAGCAACTGGCGGCGGAGATGCTGCCGCCCGTCCTGCCGCGGCCGCGCGGAGCCTGCTGGCCAGGGCGTCGATGTGGGAAGCCGCCGAGCGGGTGGCGGGCGTGCGGCACCGCAATCCTGACCAGACATTTTCGGCGTCGCAGGTCGCCACCACGGTTCGGCTGGTGAAGCAGTACCGCTCGCTCGACCCGGACTTTACGGCGACCTTCGCTGTCGCCTGCCGGCAACTCGCTTCGCAGCAGCCGGACGCGGAGTTGTTTGCATCGCTCGCCCGCGGCACGGGTGGGCTCGCCGATGACCCGAATTGCCGTCGGGAAATCTTCGTCTATCTGCAGAAGTTTCACGGTGCTTCCAAAGACGCGATGGGTGTGGGGCGGCATTACATCGACAGGGAACTCCCCGCGTTGCGGTTTCTGCCCAGCGGCCTGCGGCAGGCACTGGCCAGCGGGATGCTGCGGATGATGGCCTCCCACGCGGCTGGCGATAGCGGGGCTGATTCGCTGCGGGTGGTCCAGGGAACCGCGCGGAAGCAGGTTGAACAGTTGCTCGAGGAGTCGATCGAGCGGTTCGCGATGCATCGGCGGGCCCACTCAGACAGGCTGGCGATTCTCGAGGGCAAGGCGAGCACGCCGGGCAGTGGCAAGCGGGCCGCGGCGAAACAGCTCCGGGAGGCACAGATCGCCTACGCGGAACGGTTCCCCGAGGATCACGAGCACCTGATCACGGTGATTGAGGCCCTCGTCGGCGAGGAGCAGTTTCGCCGCGCCGAGCCGTTCGTGCAGCACCTTCTTCGCCAGCGGAGCAGCGACCCGCGGGCCGCGACGCTCCCGTGGAGCTTTGCCATCCAGCGACTGGCCCACCTGGCAGGAACCGCGGCCTCTGCGGCCGAGCTTGAACCGGTGTGGGATGCGGTCACGGACGCCTGGCCACAGCAGGTGCCGCATGACTGGATGCTGCTGCTGGATGCAGCGCTGGAAACGCGGAGTGGCTCTCCCGAAGCCTCGGCGTTTGAGCAGGCCATCGCCGATGCCGGCGGAGCCGAGAGGCCGCTCGTGCTCGACGCCATGGCCCATGAGGCCCTGCGAGTCGCGGCGGTTGCGAAAGAACTGCGGGACGCATACGGGGAGCGGGTCGCCCGCGCCGGCGATGCCGATGCGGTGGACATGCCGCTCGAACCGCTCGTGGAGGCTGCCGCGTTTTACCGCACACTCCAGCGGTGTGGGGTCGATGTGCTCGCGAAGGGCCATCCTGCTGCGTCTTTCGGAACGCGGCTCTGCAAACGGCTGACCCTCCAGTCGAAGTGGAAGCTCGGTGGTGTGCTGGCTGTCGCGTCGAGCATGCCCACGAACCAAGAGGCGTTTTGGGATGCGTTTGAATGGCTCGGTGAGCACGATTTCTTTGGTGTGGTGACGCCGAAGCGGGAGCCGAAGGCGATCTCGCAACTCGCCGATGCTCATCCCCGGGCGGCCGCAGAGATACTTGCCTGGCGGACCCGCGTGGCGCCCGAGTCGCTGCTCACGCCGCGGTCGAAGAAACGCATCCGACTGCTCGAGGACGTAGTACCGGAGGAGGAGGTTTTCCAACGCTCGACCCGGGCGGGAACGATCTTGGCCGACGCGTACGAGGCCCAAGAACAGGCTGAACAGCAGAAGCGACTGCAGCG
>CALCGM010000669.1 GCA_937900985.1 uncultured Planctomycetaceae bacterium
GGCTCTGGGCAAGGCCTTCGATGCCACCATCACTGACGATCGTGCTGCGGTGCTTGAACCCCGAGAGTTTGGGGAGCTTGCCGACAACCTTGAGCGTCATGTCGCCCACCTCCATGTTGCCGCGGAGGTCGAGGGCCCGCAGCTCAGCAAGGCTCGACAGGCGACGGCAGTGGAGGTCGTTAAAGCGGTTTTGCAGCAGCGTGAGCCGCTCAAGCTTTTCCAGCGAGCTGATCGGTCGCATCGCCCGGCCGGTGAGGTTGGTGTTGCTGGAGAGGTCGAGCTCGCGCAGGTTCGGAAACGCCTCTGCGAGCAGTTCGACAGCGGCGTCGGTGATTCCACTGTTGGTGATCGCCAGCGCGGTGAGGTCGCCGAGCTCCGTCAGTGAGGCAGCCATTTCATCGTTGAACTCCCGGCAGTTGAGAATCTTCAGGGAGGTCAGCTTCGGCAGTGAGGCGAAGAGGGCCACGTCGTCGGCCGTGAGCGTGGAGCCATCGGTGATCGAGATCGCCGTCACCTCTCCCGACTCTTTGTCTGCCTCGTAGCTGGCCGCCTTGCCCAGCGACTCAATCCGCTCACTCGCTGCGGTGTCTGCGGCACCCGCAGCCAGAGCAGCCGCTGGCTGGCCGGCCGTCGAGCCGATCACCAACGCTGTGGCGACCAACGACATCCCTGCTGTCTGACGAAACGCGGCAAGAAACCCGGTCACGGTGCGCACTCCTCTGAAGAAACTGAAAACACTCGTCGATAGACGGCAGATGTCCTGAAACAGGGCACCGCCGGTGGAAGCATCATGAAGACAGTTCCACCGGCGGCCCAATGCTCACACGCGGAAACCGTTCCTTCCGCATGTCGCTCATCCTGAAACGTCAGGCTCAGTCGAGCCGGTAGCCTTCGGCGTAGGTCGGCTTGATCAGGTCGGCCACATGGGGCGTCTTCAGCGAAGCAAGGTTGGTGACCTTGAGGTTCTTCGCATCCCACTCGACCTTCTCGCCCCACTCGCCCATCTCGCCGTCGGCACCACCCTCGGCGGCGGCCCAGACAGCCAGGTTGCCCAGCAGGATCGTCTCGGTCAGCGGGCCGGCCCGCTTGATGAAGTTGGAGTGGGCGATCATCGGGTCGCCCGCCTGCTTGGCCCGGAAGAGCTCGAACATGTTGTTCACGTCGTTGCCCTTGCCGGTGTCTTCGGCCTTCTCGTAGTCGACCTTCCGCTTCTCCACGCCGCGGAGCTCGTAGACGCCGCAGTAGTCGTCGGAGCTGTAGAAGGCCCCCTTTTCGCCAACGACGAGCACGCCGCTGTCGGAGACGTTCTCAATGCCCCACTTCTGGAAGACCTCCATCGGGGGCTTGTTGCCCTTGCGGTCGTACCACCAGAAGGGAATCGCCGGCCGCTCGCTGGTCTCGGGAAACTCGAACTTGATGATCGAGCTGGCCGGGAAGCTGTCGAAGTCGTGGCCGGTCGACTTGGCCTGCACCGAGATCGGGTCCCTCAGGCCGCAGGAGGCAAACGGCACGGTCAGCATGTGGCAGGCCATGTCGCCCAGGGCACCCGTGCCGAAGTCCCACCAGCCGCGGTGCTGGAAGGAGTGGTAGAGGCCGGGCCAGTATTCCCGCGGGGGGGCAACACCGAGCCAGCTCTTCCAGTCGAGCCGCTCAAGGGCACGGGCGATCTCTTCTGCCTTGCCGCCGACGAGCTCGTCGACGATCTCCTTGATCTCAGCGGGATCGGCGCCGTCGCCTTCCTGCTCGGTGACCTCGGCCAAGGCCTGGGCGCGATACATGTCGAGGTCCATGCGGCGGCCGGGGCCCTGGGCCCACACCGGGCGGTTTGACCAGGCGTAGACCTCCTGCAGCGTGCCGAGCACGCCGGAGCTGATCTGGGCAATCGCCTCGCGGGAGGAATCGAGCGCGGTGCCCTGATTGCCCATCTGGGTGCAGACGCCCGTCTCTTCGGCAACCTTGGCCAGCAGCCGGGCTTCGTAGATCGTGCGGGTCAGCGGCTTCTGGGTGTAGCAGCTGATGCCCAGACGCATGCAGGCAAGCGTCGCAGGCCCGTGCATGTGGTCGGGCGTGCTGATCGTGCAGATGTCGATGTCCTTGCCATACTTATCGAGCATCTCGCGGTAGTCGGTGAACTGCTCGGCGTTCTTAAACTTCTCGCCGCGGCCCTTGCTCTCCAGGGTGTTGCGATCGACATCACAGATCGCCACGACATTGCCAAACTGGGCAGCGTTCTCGGAGTCGCTGCCACCCTTGCCGCCGACGCCGATCGACGCGACGTTCATCTGCTCGATGGCTGAGTTGCTCCAGGCTGGCCGGCTGCCTGCGGCCACGAAGTAGCCGATACCGGCTGCCGAACCTGTGCCAAGAAATCCGCGACGCGTCGTTGACGCCATGGCCTGCTCCTTCTGCTCTTCTCAAATGGTTCTGTGGTGTGCATGGTGCCCACAGGGCAACCAGCGTGTCTTGTTTCCCCAGTCGCGCCACCCCGTTCGTCAAGCGCGAGTCCGGCAAATATACTCCAAGCCTATCGGGGATGCGAACTCGGCCAAAGGTCTGTTTGAAGGCAGCGTTTCTGCCCCCCACGCTCTGTTCTTGCTCATTCGGAAACGGTCAAACCCATGCCATTCTCACGTCGTCATCTGCTGTCGGCCTCTGCAGCCGTCGCCTCCACTGGCCTGATGTCAG
>CALCGM010000670.1 GCA_937900985.1 uncultured Planctomycetaceae bacterium
GCGGCAATGGAGAGGTGGTGCAGCATCTGGCCGCACCGCCGGACGCCGTCGCGGTTGTTTTCCGGCTGATGGGCGACCGGATCCCAGCGGCCGTAGAGCGCGTTGAGGCAAGGGGTTGGAACGCCCCCTCAACTATACGGCGTGGGGCCAGGTCGCCCGCCCGTTGTTTTTGTTCTCTAAACCCTCACGTTAGACTTTAGGGATGCGATTTGAATCACTGGATGCGAAGAAGGACGCGCTCGACCGGCTCAGGCCCCTGCCGCCGGAGGTGGTGCAGCAGCTGGACGCATGGTTTCGGGTGGAGCTGACCTACACCAGCAACGCCCTGGAGGGGAACACGCTCTCGCGGCGCGAGACGGCGGTCGTGCTTGAAAAGGGGCTGACCGTGGGGGGCAAGACGCTTCGCGAGCACCTTGAAGCCACCAACCACGCTCGCGGGCTCGAGTTCGTGGCCTCGCTCGCGACTGCCGGCCGCATGCCCACCGAGCAGGACCTGCTCCGCCTCCACGAAGTCGTGCTTGAGGGCATCGATGATGCCCATGCCGGCTGCTACCGCAGCGTTGCCGTGCGGATTGCCGGCTCGACGGTTGTGCTGCCAAACCCGCGGCGGGTGCCCGACCTGATGCAGGCGTTTGCCGAGTGGCTCGGTGCGCCAGGGTCGCTGCATCCGGTGGCGTTTGCGGCTGAGGCGCACTACCGGCTTGTGTGCATCCATCCCTTCATTGACGGCAACGGTCGGACGGCGCGATTGCTGATGAACTGCCTGCTGATGGCGAGCGGCTTTCCACCGGCGATCATCCGGCCGCGGGATCGCACGGCGTATGTGGGGGCTTTGGAGACCGCTCAACTCGGCGGCCCGGCGACGGCCTACCAGCGGCTCATCGCCCGCGCCGTTGACCGGTCGCTCGATATCTATCTCGACGCCGCCGGCGCTGACGGTGGGCGAGCGACCGAGCCTGTGGGATCCGCCGGCGAGACGCTGCTGAAGATCGGCCAACTGGCCGAGGCTGTCGGTGAGTCGGTGCCCACGATCCGACACTGGATGAAGAGCGGCCTCCTCCCGCCGGCCCAGGTGACGCCCGCGGGCTACCACCTCTTCACGAGCGACTCGGTCGAGCGGTGCCGTCGCATCCAGACGCTCAAGGGCCGCCGGCTCACCCTCGCCGAGATCCGCGACACGATCGATGAGTAGCCCTTGGTGAGGTACTCCCGCAGCGTGGCCGTCGCCCACTGGCGAAACTGGGTGCCGCGGGTGGAGCGGACCCGGTAGCCCACGGCTATCACGACATCGAGGGAGTAGTGGTCGATGAGCCGTTCGACCGTCCGCGAGCCCTCGGCCTGCTGCTTGCCGAGTGAGTCCTTCTCCTTCTGGGCTTTCTTGGCGGCGCTGGAACTGGTGGCCTGGGAAACAGTGTCAGCAAGCATGCTGATCCGGCCGCCGAGCTTGCCGAGCAGGGGCACGACGTATTGCGTCCGCATCCGGGAGAGCGTGCCCTCGTGATAGCGGTGCAGGTAGACGGGGCACTGGAAGGCTTCTTGTTTGCCGCTGGAGAAGAGCCAATAGATCGGGCGATTTATGTAGGCCTGGAGGTGCTGCTTGGAGAACCCGCCGGCCAGGTAGCGGCGGAGCGTGTCCCGCGGGGTTTCGCTCTTTTGGGAGTCGAGGCTCGCGGCCAGGAAGGCGAGGTTGGCGTCGAGGTGTTCGGCGGGCCAGGCGCGGCGGAAGTCGTGGAGGCCGGCCTCGTTGTCGGGGCTCATCTCCGCACCCTGCCATGTAGGGGGCTGGGGGCTACTTGGCCGGCGGCTGGAGGTGCTCGTCGAAAAAGGTCCAGGCGGCGGTGAGGGCGTCGGCGTCGAGGGCTGCTTGCATATGGCCGGCGTCGGGGATGGTGTGCATGATCGTCGTCACGCCCGCATTCTTGAGGCTCGTGAAGAGCAGTTCGCTCCACCTGGGAGGGACGAGTGCGTCAGCGTCGCCGTTGAAAAAGAAGACCGGGCAGTCGTCTTCGCTGGCATGGGCGGTGGGAGAGGCGAGCTGGTGGTTCTCGTTGCCATCCCCGGCCTCACCAAGCCAGTAGGCGAGGCCCCGGCCGCTGTCGGGCAGAAAGCGAAACTCGGTCGGAGCTCCGCCGGCGACCGCAGCTTGCAGACGGGTGTTGCCTGCATCGCCCTCCTCTCCGGTTGTGGCCAGCAGCGACACCAGGTGGCCTCCGGCTGAGTAGCCGACCGCTCCGACGCGGGCCGGGTCAACGCAGTAGGTCTCGGCGTTGTCGCGGATGAAGAGCACGGCATCGCGGCAGTCGTCAATCTGGGCGGGGAACTTGTGGTCTGGAGCCAGTCGGTAGTCGATCGCAAAGCAGACATAGCCGCGGTTGCACAGGGCGGTGGCGTAGCTGGCAAGCTGCTTGCGGTTGCCGCGTCGCCAGGCTCCGCCGTGGACCACCAGGATCGCAGGCTGCCGCTGCGCCGGATCGGCTTTGAGCTGCCTGGGCTGATAGATGTCGAGCTTGAGCTGCAGGTCGTCACGCTCGGCATAGACCACATCGGGGGTGACCTCGAAGGTCTCCTCGCCGAGGGCGGAGAGCGGCAGGCAGCTGGAAAGCGTGCAGGCAATCGTGGCAAACGTGGTGAGTTTCATGGCGAAGAGAAGGCCTCGTGGCTTTGGGCCGCAGTGCGGTTTGTGGCGGGCGGCAGGTGCGTGGCTTCCGCCGCATGAGAGTGGCATCGTCGGCGGCTGGCCGTCAACGGCTGGCCGGCTCGGGGCTTCCCGCAGTTTCTCAGGTGAGTTGCACGGCGTCGGGAACGTTGCGAGTCTGAAACAACTTTTGCTCAGGCGTGCAGCCTACGATACATGCTTCGCGGATGTCGATCAGCGTCCGCGGTGCCAGACTTTCCATCCGCGTTCGCCGTGGCGACACTGCCTGCGGTGGGCGTGCGGGGTGTCTAAGAGATGTTTCCGGGGAGACGTGGGGTATGTCGATCAGGGCGGAATCAGTGCGGGGCTGGAGTGTGTGCTGGTGCGGCGTGGCTGTGGCGGCAGTCGGCCTCGCGTTTGCGTTTCCTGCGGCGATTGCGGATGCCGCAGAGCCGCGGCTGAATGTGCTGCTGATCACCGTCGACGACATGAGCTGCGACTCGGTGGGGGCGTTTGGCTGCGAGCTTGAGGCGACCACGCCCTGCATCGATGGGCTGGCGGCCCGCTCTCAGCGGTTTGAGCACGCCCATGTGCAGACCGGCAGCTGCTTCCCCTCCCGCAACGTCTTGCTCTCCGGCCGCTACTCACACAACACCGGCGTGGAGGGCTTCTATCAGGTACCGGACGCCACGCATCCGCATCTGGTCGATGTGATGAAGGAGGCGGGCTACTTCGTGGGCATCCGCGGCAAGGTGCAGCACTCCACGCCCTACCATCCCTACGGCTGGGACGCCGACCTCACGGTGCTCGATGGGCAGCAGCAGGCCCTCAAAGATCCGTCGTCGTATGGCCGCTCGACCCGGCGGGGCATCGCGATGGCCCGCGCGGCCGGGAAGCCCTTCTGCCTCACCATCAACGTGTCGGATCCGCACAAGCCGTTCTATGGCGTCAACGGCAAGGGGGAGCCGGTGGCAGATCCGTATCGGCCGTCGCGGGTCTTCTCCGCCGATGAGGTGCCCGTGCCTGGGTTTCTGTTTGATCACCCAGCGGTGCGGAAAGAACTCGCCCTCTACTACTCGTCGGTGCGGCGGGCAGACGACTGCGTGGGGGAGATTCTTGCGGCGCTGGCCGAGTCGGGCGAGGAAGATCGCACGCTGATCGTGTTTCTCTCCGACCATGGCATGCCCCTGCCCTTCGCCAAAACGGCGGTCTGGCTTCACAGCACACGGACGCCGCTGATCATCCGCTGGCCGGGGGTGACACGAGCCGGGGAGGTTGATCGCGACCACATGGTGTCGGCAGTGGATGTGATGCCCACGATCCTTGAGGCCACGGGCATCGCGCCGCCGAAGGGCTTCGATGGCCGCTCCTTCGCTCCCCTGCTCCGCGGCGAGCCTCAGGCGGGCCGCGACATCGTCTTCACCTTCCACAATGAAAACTCGGGCCGCAACCGCAGCCCGATGCGGAGCGTACAGACCAAACGCTACGGCTACATCTTCAACCCCTGGAGCGACGGCACGCGGGTGTTTCGCACGGCGACCACGGGCACTGCCACCTACCGCACGATGAAGCAGCTGGCGGCGGGGGATGCGGCGATGGCCGCGCGGCTGGATCTCTTCGAGCATCGCGTGCCCGAGGAGCTCTACGACTACGAGCACGACCCCGACGCCCTCCACAACCTGATCGACGACCCGGCTGTGGCGGATGTGCTTGCCAAGCTTCGCGGTGAGATGCGGCGGATCATGGTGGAGTCGGGCGACCCGCTGCTGGAGGTCTTCGACCGCCGAGACGAGGCCGGGTTTGTGGGGGCTGCGATCGACCGGCTGCAGGCCGAAGCCGATGCCCGCGGCGGCAAGAAGCGGAAAGGGCCACAGCCGGGGCAGCCGCAGCGAGCGGCGGAGGCGACCGTGGGGCGGTTTGGCCCCCGGGGGGCATAGCGACAGGGGCAGGTTTTCCAAAGCAGGCTGAGGCTCTATCATCCGGGCCTGGATCGGATTCCTTTTGGAAATCCGGCGAGTCTCTTTCAGCCTTACCGAGGGTGCATGGCGTATGGCGACTTCGACATCAGTTCTTGCCGAGAAGCTCCACGAATATCCGCAGCAGGATGTGATCGACGGAACCGGCGGAACGGCATCGACCGTTCTCGATGACTGCCTGAACCACAACGGCGGCGTGTTGCAGCTCCTCCACCGCTACGCCGGCCGCCCGTTTTGCACCCCGGGCAACCCCCTT